>CAJBEU010000001.1 GCA_903952265.1 uncultured Rickettsiales bacterium
GAGGCTCCAGCAGCAGCAGCATGGGGAGCTTCAACAGGAGAGGCTCCAGCAGCAGCAGCATGGGGAGCTTCAACAGGAGAGGCTCCAGCACCAGCAGCAGCATGGGGAGCTTCAACAGGAGAGGCTCCAGCAGCAGCAGCATGGGGAGCTTCAACAGGAGAGGCTCCAGCACCAGCGGCAGCAGCGTGGGGAGCTTCAACAGGAGAGGCTCCAGCACCAGCAGCAGCATGGGGAGCTTCAACAGGAGAGGCTCCAGCACCAGCAAGTCAGGCATTACCCATGCTGCTAGACTTTAAATCTTGCTGGGAAGGGTCTAAAAAAGACGTTTGGAATAATTCAAAAAAGGCTACCGAAAAGTTTAAGAAAAGTCTTGATAATGGAGGTTTGCTGGGTGCTGGATCTGATGTTGTAAAAAATGCAGACCATTTTAGAGGCTCGTTAGTAAATTACAGAACAAATATCAATCAAATAGAAGAGCGTCTTTCGTACGAAATGCGTCCAGCAAAAGATGAGGCTCCTCGTGAAAATTCAGGATCAAGCAGTGGCAGCACACTACTAAAAAGCCTTGGAGGAAACAACCGACTCAGCAAACGGGCGTCTATTGCGGACACAGTCAACAGTCTTGCTGATCAAATGAAGCCTGAAGGCGTGATACTTAATATCCCTTATACAAACTTGAGAGTCGATCTTGGTGCCATAGACGTTCTCAGGGACATAGAAGATATATATAGTGAATACAATAGGCAATTTCCCCTAGAAGCCTATGGAGTTCTAAGGGTAGCAAGAAAGGATTTGATGTCACAAGAAAAAACCCTCCTGAAAATTAATACGAGCCGTGACTTAGCAACTGCTTTGTCCGCTAATCTAAATGGACATAAAAATCATGCAGCATATGTTCAGCATTCAAAATCCTTAGAGAGAATTCCTTCTAGTGCCTCTTTTCTCAATACGCAAAAGCTGTACTACCTTAAAGATCTGCAAACAGCAACGTGTACTAATGATGCAAAAGATCTAGATCTAGATCTAAACAGCTTCATAGAATCCCTTCAAGGGTACAAGAGCGAACTCGTCAGTATTATTAAAAATTTGCTTCTCAAAAAGGTGGATTTAGTTGAAGCTGAAAAAGAGTCTAAAAAATATCAGAGCTTACGTAGTAAATTTGAATCTGCCATCAACGAGGCCATTAGCGAG
Organism: uncultured Rickettsiales bacterium; assembly: GCA_903952265.1. Classification (GTDB taxonomy): domain Bacteria; phylum Pseudomonadota; class Alphaproteobacteria; order Rickettsiales; family Rickettsiaceae; genus CAJBEU01. Next base: position 1,192 of record CAJBEU010000001.1, read on the forward strand.
AAAAGTACCACTAATTTTAAAGATAAAATGTGCACTTTGCCAGATTCAATTGATTCTTCCTGGATAGTATCTTTTTTAAAGAACGCAACGGCTATGTCGGATATGCAGAGTGCGGTGGCCGCTGCGCAACTTCGTACTCAACAAGTTCAATGCGATGATGATGTCAAAACAAAAGTACAAAATGCTCTGGAATGCTTCACCAATGTTACCGATGCGATAAATCCTATTATCAATATCTCTGAGGCAATCAGCACAGATGTCAATAAACTCAAAGGGGTAAAGGTTGTGGGAGAATTTTTGGCCTTGGGATCAAGCGCCTCGGCTAAGGTGTCAAATGTCTTAACTGAACATAATATCAATATGAAATGGCTGGAAGCCACCGTAACAAAAACAGATAAAATAAAAGAAGAAATTGAGGAGCTAGATGGAAAGCTTAAATCCCACGCTTTCGTCTATCCTTTGATGCACGTCTTTTGCGACGAACTGTTTTTAGACATACTGAAACTAAAAATCTGTCTCTCTAGCCCAAAGGGCACCGGTAGCAAAGCAGAAGCAGACGCCAAAAGTACACCTGAGTTAGTCGACAGTAAACGCAGTGATGGAGCAGCAAGAAGTAACCCAAAATCAAGCATAATGGATACTATAAAAGCAAACCCCGTACACAACTTGTTCGAAGGTACAGGCAGTGATGGAGCAGCAAGAAGTAACCCAAAATCGAGCACAATGGATACTATAAAAGCAAATGCCGTACCCAGCTTGTTGGACGACGGTAAACACAGTGATGGAGCAGCAAGAAGTACCCCAAAATCAAGTGCAATGGATGCTATAAAAGCAGCTGCCAAAATTGTGTCTGCCTCAAACCAATATTCAGATTTTGTAGAAGAAAAAACTAAAATTAACGAGTCTTTCGATAAGATCAACTTGGAATCTCCAAGTCATATGATCATCAATATAAGCAAGATCTCTACCGATATAGAAGACAAGATGGCATCTTCCTCTCAGCTGCTTCCAAAGTGGTGCATTGATCAAAGTGTTGACCACGAGGTTACCAAGCTTGTATTCATTGACCTTGACCCAACATTAGATCATTACCCTTTGGTTGAAAATGCATCTGGGGTATTGAAGAGTTTTAACATTAGTATGCAATAGTGTTAGCCTTACGCTGTGTCCGTATACGAAAACTCAGATCAGCGGATAACAACGGTCCATCTGAGTTTTCGATAGAAATAAGTGAACGGGGGGTATGAGACTTCTCAACCCCCCAAAAAGAGTCTAGGCTTGGGATCTATGCATGCGCTCCCATACAGGTCCTAGACAAATCTGGCTGGAGTGGCGCCTTCGTTGTTTGGGACGGTGAGGGCTTCAAACCTCCTACCCTATTTGCTTTATAACCTTCCTTTATGTTTTAAATAGATGGAGAGAAATAAAACACTTGATAGAAGACCATAGAACCTAGGCCCATAAAACTTCATCTTGACGTTGCGTTAAATTTGTGGGTAGGAGAAGCGGCCCTGGAATAAGGTCGCATTAATGATGAAACACAGCAGATTCTGGAAAATCCAATCTAAAGGTCATCAAAAAAGAAAACTCCTCCCACAAACTTTACAAATTAAGCGGATTTTTTCTCGAAAAAAAATAACCAGACTTCAACTCCAAAAAATTATCTATTTTTCAAAATCACTCCTTATTAAAGAAAGTGCTAAGTAAGCACTAGTCTCTTAATCGTTTTCTCTTTTTATTGCAAATACATGAAACAAAATTTACATCCGACTCCTTATGGTCAAAATTTTGCGAAAATCCTCCAGGCTCTCCGTAGGGCTGTTTAAAACATATCCTATAACTCCCTTACAAAGAAGTAATGCTGTTAAGAAAGCTGATCATCATTCCAGTTTGCAGTATCATGATGGGGCTCTTAGATTGCAAAACTTACACTTTGCTCAGTGCGGTCAAAATCTTGCATAATTCTTGAGGGCCATAAGGCTTTAAAACATATCCTATAACTCCCTTACAAAGAGTAATGCTGTTAAGAAAGCTGATCATCATTCCAGTTTGCAGTATTATGCTAGACTTCTCAGATTGATTGATGATTTTCTTCAGACATTCCTGAATATCGTCCTTACCTATAACAACATCCAGCAATATAAGGTCTATTTTTTTATTCTCTAATGCTTTCAGTGCTTCTGAACAATTTTTAGCTTTTGTTATAGTAAAACCTACATTTTCTAAAATAAGACTCGATGAAAGCAGGCTCAGATCATCGTCATCGACAATAAGAGCATGCAAAAAAGATTTTTTAGTCCAAAGCCGTGCCATACTCAAGGTGTGCTCGGTGACGTTGTTCCAAAATATATTTTCTGAGCCCAAAAAAGCAAGGCTACTTCTTAGATTTGAAATACCTCTGGTTTTAGAAAATGCTCGTCCTAATTCTAATGTGAAAGTGAAAATCGCTCCTGTAGGAGTATTGTTTTCTGCCCATATTTTACCCTTATGAATATGCACAAAGTATGAGACTATAAATAGTCCAACTCCGCTGGAATCTGGATTTTGTGAAAAATCAGCTTGATTGAATTTGTCAAATATCTTGTTAGAATCAAATGTGGAGATTCCCACCCCTGTGTCTATAACACTTATATATAAAAAGTCTTCTTTCATCAAAAATACTTGCACCCTTATTCTTCCATTTTTCGTATTTTGCAGAGCATTAGATAGTAAATTGCGTATTATGTGAGTAACTTTTGGACCGTCAACATAAACGTCTGTCAGACTGCAATAAAATTCTATACTTGAGTTTTGCAACACACTAAATGGTTGCATCTCTGCTATCACATTAGAAATAATTTGCCTTATGTTGCATCGAGTACGTTTCAAGACTCCGCGTTCTGACATAAATTTAGAAAAATCTAGCACTCTGGAAGCGGTAATTAAAAGCTGAGTACAGCTTGATTGCAAAATATTAAGATATTCTATACGTTTCTTGGAGATGGAATCTTCTTTGGAAATCAGCAACCCAGCCAGTCCTTTAATGCCCTGTAAAGGAATCCTCAGTTCATGACTGATGTACTGAATAAAAAATATGTAACTCTCTACCTTAGCTTCCAAAGCTTCCAATTTAGCTGAGTAATCAGGATATTTTTGACTACTATCTTTCTTTTGAAAAAACAGAATAAGAAGAGTAATGATAAAATATGCATACAAAGTAACGGAATGGGCTACGTTGATTTTGCTCTTAAGACATAAGTGTAGAATCACACTTGTAACAAAACCTGCTGCTAAGGCTAACAAATAGTTTCTTTTTGATAAGAACGAAGACGCAAAAAAGTTTGCAATAAAAAAATTTATAATCCAAAAAGCGCTTTGAGGAATTAAGAAAATCAGAAAAGAAGGAAAAAAAGACAAACAAAAGAATAAGGTAACTCGCCAGCAATAAAGCTGCAGTTTTGCTAAAACAGGAAATAAATCACGTAAAAAGGTAATGCTATATAAAATTAAGCACAAACATCCCGCAACATCCTCCAAATAGAATAAAAAAACACTTGAATATTGGGCCAGAGATCTGCGCAATAACGGATTCCAGAAAAATGCAAAACCTAAAAGGCTGAAGAGGTAATATTTCACTCATCGCACGCTAATAATAATTGTAAAGAGCCTCCTCAAACCCTAAAAAATATTTATTTTGAAACATGCGATCTTTAATTACCGAAGAAGTTATCAATTTTCAGAATCGATCATTTCCATATCTGCATCTTCTTCCCCATTTTTAAGATTTTCTTCTTGATCCATCTTTTCTATTTTAGGTATTTTTTGCTCTATGGTCTGAGCGTTACTCTCAACTTTAAACGCTTCAATTAAAGTTGATTCATTACTGTCAGTAACAAGGCCAGTATTAATATCTACCTTTTTAAGCTCAATGTTTTGAGGAATTTTAAACTGAACTACAGGTTTATTTTGTAAAGCTCTACTCATAAAAGAAGATACCACTGGTAGTGCAACCGTAGCTCCAAAGGCCTTTGGCCCAAGGCTTTTAGGCATATCATGACCAATATAGCTTCCTACTACTAAATCATTTGAAAAACCAATAAACCACACGTCTCGACCTTCGTTTGTTGTACCAGTTTTGCCTCCTACAATGTGTCTTAAGTTTTGACCAAAAGCTTTAGCTGTGCCACGCCTTGCTGTTCCTATCATCATAGATGTAAGTTGATAAGCACTCGCCTCATCTAGCACTCTAGGACCTAAACTATTACCAAAAATAGGAGGATTTCCCTCATCTGACAAATGTGGTTGCTCACATAAGTCATTTTTATATAAAATCTTTCCTTTTGAATCCTGTATATACTCTATAAAAATAGGCTTAACTAAATACCCTCCATTTACTACAGAGCTATAGGAAGTCACAACCTGAGATAAAGTGGCTTCAATAGCACCCAAAACAATTGATAAGTACTGTTTACCTCCAGCTTCATATCCTAAGCGCTTAACAAGATTAACAATTTTGTTAAGCCCCACTGATTCTGCAATCCTTACAGTAACAGTATTGCGGGATTTCTCAAAAGCAGTCCTCATTGTAATTGGTCCTAAAAATTTTCCATCATGGTTTTTCGGAGTCCAAACAGGTAAATTTGGTCCTTGAGAGATTTCTATTGGCTCGTCCTCAAATACTGTATTGGGCTCTAGGTTATTTTCCAAAGCTGCAAGGTATACAAAAGTTTTAATAGTAGAGCCCACTTGTCTTTTAGCCTGTGTAGCTCTATCGAACTTGCTAGATTCATAGTTATATCCTCCGACCATTGCAAGCACTTTACCTTTTGCGGGATGCATAACAAAGACAGCTCCATCGCATTCGGGTGTTTGACTCAATTGCCATTGATTTGCATCTTTTACCACCAGAACTACGTCACCAACTTTTAACTTTTTGCCTTTATATTCGTGTTGCAACACATTTCTAAACCCCCTAGAAGCACTTAAAGATAAAACTTCGCCATTTTTCAAACCAATAAAATAAGAGGGAGCAGTACTAATAATTACAGCAACTTCCATATTTTCATTAAGGTTAACAGATTTAGCAAATTTATCTAAATTATCCCTCCAATTATCCATAGATATTTGACATAAAGGACCTCTGTATTCATTGCCACAATCATATTTGTGTAGTCCTTCAATCAATGACCTATGAGCCCACTCTTGATACTGAGAGTTTAAAGTTGTGACAATCGTCAGACCTCCCGAATAAAAGAGATCTGATCCAACTTTTTTTATTGCTAATTCTCTCACTTTTTCAGCGTAATGGGGAGCTTGTAGACCGTTTGCTGTGTCGCGTTTTTTCATTACAATTTCTGATGAAAGAGCTTCTTGCATCTGTTGGTTGGTGATAAAGCCGTTTTCATACATTCTGTATAATGAGTAGTTTCTCCTAATCTTGGCCCTTTTATAATTTGTGCGAGGATCACAATTAAAAGGAGAACTAAGCAAACCGGATAGAAAAGCTACCTCCGGAATTGTCAAATTTTCAACTGACTGATCAAAATAATATCTGGCAGCTGCCGCTATCCCATAGACCCCAAGGCCAAAATAAACTTGATTAAGATATAATTCCAAAATCTGCTCTTTAGAGAGTTTTTTAGATATTACGGCTGCAAGTATGAGCTCTTTGATTTTTCTTTCTATTGTTTTTTCAGATGAAAGTAACAAATTTTTCACTACTTGCTGGGTGATTGTAGACCCTCCTTTTATGGTCTTTTTGCTCCAAATTCTGGGAATTGCGTAAAGAGTAGCTTGAATCGTGCTTTTAAAATCAATTCCATTGTGCGAGTAAAAATTCTTGTCTTCAGCTGCAATGAAAGCATTTTTTACAATTGAAGGAACAGACGAAATAGGTACAAAAACCCTTTTTTCAGTGCCATATTCTTCGATAAGGCGAAGATCTGAAGAATATATACGAGTGATTTGGGCTGGTTGATAGTCTTTTAAAGCTTGGTAGCCAGGAAGCAAACTTGCATAATGCAAAAATACGTAGGCAGCGAAAAAAGTCAGTAATACAAAGCCATTACTAAAAAGTCTAACAAGTATGTACATTGAAGAGAGAACGAGTTTTCACACAAATAAAGTAGGTGAATATAGATTTAATTAATAATACCAGACAGACCATTGATTCCAGCTTTGTCTATTGTTACGTCCAAAATTTGCCCTTCCAGAAGTTTTATGTGTTGCGAATTTATATGAACAGATTGAAAGTATTGACTTTTACCCCACATTTGTTCGGACTTTTTCCCCTCTTTTTCAAAAAGAACCTGCAAAACTTTTCCTTCAAAGTTTTTGTTAAAAGATAACTGATGGTCCTGTAGTTTCAATTGTAAAACCTTGAGTCTTTCATCCTTTATCTCTTCGCAAACCTGCAAAGACAATGCACTAGGAGTACCAGGCCTTGGACTATACTTGAAAGAATAACACTGAGAAAAACCAACCCTATCAACAAGATCAAGAGTTTCAATAAAATCCTCATCTGTTTCTCCAGGAAAACCTACGATAATATCTGAAGAAAGAGCAATATCTGGCTTGTAGGACCTAAGAGTATCAATTATTTCTAAATAGCGTTCTTTGGTATATTTTCTGTTCATGAGCTTTAAAATACGATTTGATCCAGACTGAAACGGCAAGTGAAGAAAAGGCATTAATTTTGGCTCTTGTCCGTACAAACTAAGCAGTTTGTCGTTCATGTCAGTTGGATGAGAAGTGGTATATCTAATACGCTTTAGCCCAGGTATCTTTGATATGTGGGATATTAAATCAGCAAGATCCCATTCATTTCCGTGAGAATCTTTACCGTGGTATGCACTAACATTTTGACCAAGCAATACTACCTCAACACTTCCCAAAGAAACGGCTCCCAAAATCTCTCTATAAACTTGTTCAACAGGCCTGGAAAATTCTGCCCCTCTGGTATAAGGCACAACACAAAAAGTACAAAATTTGTCACAACCTTCCTGAATGGAAACAAAGCTACTAGCACCTTGGTTCATGCTTTCTTCAGGCAAATTGTCAAACTTTTTGTAATTTATAAAGTCCAAATTTATGAGTTTTTCTTTACCAGATTCTATCTGTGCAATTAAATCAGGAAGAGTATGATAGGACTGAGGTCCAACAATTATGTCAACAAAGGGCGATCTCGCAAAAATTTCATTGCCTTCTGCTTGACTAACGCACCCAGCTGCAACGATGATGGGTTTTTTCTTGCTTAACTTTTGGTAGTTGCGACCAATTCGCCCAAGTTCTGAGTACAATTTTTCTGTAGCTTTTTCTCTTATGTGACAGGTATTAAGAACTATTACGTCGGAATCATATAAATCAGAGCTTATTTTACACCCGTAAAGCTCCAATAGATGTTGCATCCTCATTGAGTCATAGACATTCATTTGACATCCATAAGTTTTCACATATACACTTTTGGCGTTTATCACTTTACTATTTATACTAAATTGTCTTAAATGTTTCTTGATCTTTGGCTTCTGGTCTTTATGTCAGGATAAGCGGTGTAAAAATCGTAACACGATATTATACAAAGAAATTTAGAATCTACATAGGTGTGATGAAATTTTATGCTTAGAAATTTCAACTGGTACGGCTGTTACACGCTTTATAAAAAAGAAAATCAGCGATTCTATAGCACTTACAATCAAACAATAATAGGACCGATAGCATCTTCTCTGACTTTTTTTGCCGTTTTAATACTTACAATAGGAAGACAAGACACAAGCAATTGGCCATTACCACCAAGGGACTTTATAGTATGCGGACTAGTAATGCAGATTCTAATACAGGCCTCCTTTGAACATACCTCTTCCTCAATTATTTTGGCAAAAGTGATAGGCTATATAGATGACATCCTATTTCCCCCTTTAAGCAGCAGCGTAATTTTATTAGCTTATCTAGGAAGCGCGCTTACTCGTGCTGCAATAGTAGGAATAATCTTGTTATTGTCCCTTTTGCCTTTTACTCAAAGTAATTCCTGGACTATGCATCTTTGGGAGTTGTTATACTTTTCGTTTGCCTCTTCGACCATTTTGGCTCTTTTGGGAACAATCACTGGAATAATTGCAAATAATTTTGAACAAGTTAGCGTAATCAGTAGATATACAGTAATGCCTCTGTCATTTTTGTCTTGCATGTTTTACTCAGCAAAAAATTTGCCTTCAATTGTACAAAAAATAAATCTATATAATCCATTTTTTTACCTAATGGATGGCTTTAGGTACGCACTTACAGGATACGCTGAATGCTCTAGAGTCCTTGGAACTTGCGTAACTTTTTTATCAATAATGTTGCTAATTTTGATCACAAAAAGGCTGCTAGACAGCGGATACGGAATAAAGAAATAAGTGCCCTCTAAAGTTGCCTCCTTATGATTGATTGGGAAATCTTCCCTAAGCCGATCTCGTACAAAAAGTCTTTGCAAATTATGGAGAATCATGTGGAACTTATGCTTGAAAATAAAGCAAAAAGCAAAATCATGCTAGTCGAGCATGAAATGACATATACAACTCCCAAAAAAGAGAACGATTTGCTATTAGCCGGAATTCCATTAGTGCTTACTAACAGAGGAGGAGGCGTTACTTATCATGGACCCGGTCAAAGAATAATCTATCCTATAATCGATTTAAGAAATTATAAGATGGACATACATTGGTACCTAGATTCCCTAGAAAAATGGATTATCAACACTCTCGAGGTCTTGGAGATTACCGCTCATCAAAAGACTCAGCAAAGAGGCGTGTGGGTACAAAATCACAAAATTGCCTCTATAGGTGTACGATTTCGTAAGTGGATTGCATTTCACGGCTGCGCTGTAAATATTAACACGAAGATGGAGTATTTTGACTTAATCAAACCGTGCGGAATAGACCCTTCAATGATGACTTCTTGTAAAGCTTTAGGTAAAAAAGTAAGCATGCCGCAATTTGATAAAGTCTTACACGATACCTTTGCTACACACTTTTCTGTAAATTGATCTTGTTTTGAGTTAGAGTTGCATCTGTAAAAAAGGTTAACTATTTAGAGCTCAATTTATATGTTCAATCAGCTGCTCAAAATACAAAATAGGGCGTTCCAACCTCTATTTGGCTCAATAAAAAAATGGAGATCCTTCGTTTTTTTATTATTGGTTGTAATTTGTCTACGCAGTCTGGTTTTTGAATTTTTTTTCGTGCCAACGGGCTCTATGCGCCCTACGATTAATCCAGGAGATTTTATATTAGCCACAAAATACGATTACGGATATAGCACATATTCAGCCTGGCCTTTTCGTTTGCCGGAAAAAACTTTTAAATCTAGATTGCTTGCAAAAACACCTGCAAGAGGAGATATAGTAGTTGTGAGGCGCAAAAACGAACCAAGACTCATTAAAAGATTGGTAGGTCTTCCCGGAGATAAAATCCAATTTATCAACGGAAAAATGCTAGTAAACAATGTTATGATAAAGAAAGAATTTTTACATTGCGTTGCATCTAGAAGTAGAACAATAGAATCTTTGTATAGAGAAACACTAGACAGCAATAGTTATTCAATATACGAAGAAGAAGTAAGGCCTAAAGAGCATCTAAATTCACGTGCTTACTTTGTGCCTCCAAAATGCTATTTCTTGCTTGGAGACAACAGAGATAATTCTGCAGATAGTAGAGCCTCTTTAGGATGCGTTTCAGAAAAATTTTTGATCGCCAAGGCTAAATTTGTAATCATTTCTACAAATAACAGCTTTAATCCAAAAAATTGGAATTTTAAAAGGTTTTTCACAAATCTATATCAATAGAGCCGCATTACAATGGAGAGCAGACTTAGGGATTTACAGTCTAAACTAAAGTACAACTTTTTCGATTTGGAATTGCTATTGGAGGCTTTATCGCATCCTGCTGGAAAAAATACTTTAAAACGTAGTTACGAAAGACTAGAGTTCCTGGGAGACAGAGTGCTAAATCTAATTATTGCCGAGACTTTATTTTCCCAGTACCCAGAAGAAAATGAAGGAAAACTAGCTAAGCGACATAATTTTCTAGTCTGCAGCGACACAATTTTCAAAGCAGCGGAGAAAATAGAGTTACAAAAATCTGTACTTATTCCAGAAGGCGACAATTTACTAGCTCTAACACAAAGTACTTTAGTAGATGCAATGGAAGCGGTAATTGCAGCTATTTATTTGGACTCTTCCATATATACAGTAAAAAAAGTGGTACTAGATTTGTGGAAAGATGTATTAGAGTGTGAGGGTACTCATCTAGATCATGATCCAAAAAGCGTCCTACAAGAATTAATACAGTCTCACAGGGGTTTTAGACCCAAATACACCACATGCAAAGTAGAAGGTTTTGATCACCAGCCCTGTTTTGAGTCAAAAATCACTCTGCCAAGTGGAAAGATAGCTTTTGGAAGAGGTAAATCCAAAAAATCTGCAGAAAAAGAGGCTGCAGCCATGGCACTAAAGATCGATGCTTCTAATTTTGCAAAATAAATAAGAATATAGGCGATCTGCTTAACTTGGGCATTTTAACACCAGATAAAAATACTTATGAACAAACAGTTAATTACTCAAAAGGGTCGTAAAAAAGTTGAAGAAGAACTACGGAATCTAAAACAGAAAAAAAGACCAGAAATAATACAAGCAATAGCCACAGCAAGAGCTATGGGAGATTTATCTGAAAACGCAGATTATCATGCAGCGAAAGATCAACAAGGCTTAATCGAAAGTAAAATCAAGGATTTAGAAAATTTATTGGCAATAGGCGAAACTCCAGATTCAAAACATATAGATCGAGACAAAATTGCTTTTGGCGCAAAAGTTTCTTTGCTTGATATTGAAACAAAAAAAAGCTTTATTTACGAACTAGTGGGAGTATATGAGGCAGATCTAAAACAACAACTGATTTCTTTTTATTCTCCTTTAGGCAAAGCCTTGGTAGGCAAGAAACGAGGTGAAATGACGCAAGTAGAGCTTCCAAACGGCTCTTTTAGAGTTTATGAGGTTTTAGATATTTCATATCCTGAAGAATGATTTCTTAACGGTAAAATATGGAAAATGGTTATATAGACCAATCAAAAGAAGCTGTACATCAGCCTACATATACACCTCAAGTAAAAGACATAAGAGCGCCTCTACCCGGCTATAATACTGCATTATCCTCTTACTTAAGAAAAATTAACCAATTTCCATCATTATCTGCAGAAGAGGAATTTCTATTAGCTAAAAACTACCTGGAAAAAGGTGATTTGGAAGCTGCTCATAAACTAATTACTAGTCACCTAAAATTAGTTGCAAAAATAGCTCTTTCTCATCGCAACTATAATGTGCCAGTAATAGATCTAATTTCAGAAGGCAATATAGGCTTAATGAGAGCAGTAAAAAAATATAATCCGGACATGGGGCATAGGCTTTCTACTTACGCAATGTGGTGGATAAAAGCAATGATTCAGGATCACGTAATGAAATCTTGGTCATTGGTAAAAAGCATCACAACCTCTGAACAAAAAAAACTCTTCTTTATTTTGCGAAAACTTAAGCAAAAAATTGCACGAACACACGAGCGAATTTCTCACGAGGAATATGAACAAATAGCCAAAGAGCTCAAAATAGAGGCTTCTGAAGTACGAGAAATGGATGCCCGATGGTCTAGCTCGGATTTGTCTCTTAATCAACCAAAGGGCACCTCTGATGAAGGAAAAGAGCTAATAGACTTCGTACCAGAAAGTAAGCCAAATCAAGAAATAGCTTTAGCTAACAAACAAGAAGCCCAAATAAAGCAACAGCTCTTAACAAAGGCTTTGGCCAGTCTACAAGAAAGAGAATTGTATATTCTAAAAAGTAGGCATTTGACCTCCAAACCACTAACTCTGCAAGAATTAAGTGACAAGTTAAACATTTCAAAAGAAAGAGTGAGGCAAATTGAAAGCGGAGCTTTATCCAAAATGAGAAAATATGTAGAATTACAGATTGAGTCTCAAAAGTAAGCCTACTTTATATTTTCTTTAATAATCCCTTTATAAGCCTGATTTTAGCAACAATGCACAATTTCCCTTGTTTTTAAGTTCGTCAGCATGATTTACTTAAAACAATTTTTGTGATATCAAGACAATAGAATTAATATTTTTTAATAAAGTTATGAATACTCCATTAATGCCTCAGGCTACTGCTGTTTGGCTAATCAAGAATACAAAGCTCTCTTTTGTTCAAATTGCAGATTTTTGTCAGATGCATTTGCTTGAAGTTCAGGCTCTTGCAGATGGCGAAAAAGGAAATATCACCGAAATAGACCCAATAATTGCTGGTCAAGTTACCAAGGAAGACATCAGTAAATGCGAACTCAATAGCCAAGCTCGCTTGACTCTTAAAGTTACATCTGAATCAAAACGCACGGCAACGAAGAAAAAAAATCTGAAAAAATACGTACCAATTATAAATAGGCAAAATAAGCCAGACGCTGTTCTGTGGCTAATCAAACAAGAGCAAGATCTCGAAGACAAAGAAATAATTAAACTAGTAGGCACAACCAAAGCAACGATATCGGCAATTAGAAACAAAGCTTATTGGAACTATCAAAATCTTAAGCCTAGAGACCCTGTACTTCTTAATCTTTGCTCTCAAGTAGAACTAAATGAGATGCTCCAAAACGCTAAAAAAAGAAAAAGTTTAAAAGAACAAACCAATAAATCAGTATAAACAAGTAAGTATAAGCACTTCATGGATTATGTAGAACAGTTTTTAGAAACCCTAATAGCTGAAAAAGGCTTGGCTAATAACTCAATCATCGCTTATAGAAAAGACATAAAAGATTTCTGCCTTTACCTGGGAAAATGTGAAAAAAAAATTACAGAAGTAGAAAAGCTTCAGGTGCAAAATTTTACTGTGTTTCTAAAAAAAGAAAGATTATTGGCGCCAAGATCCATATCTAGAAAAATTTCTGCAATAAAAACCTTTTACAGTTTTTTAGAAAGCGAAAATGTAGTTTCTTCTAATCCAGTAACGTCAATTAAAGCTCCAAAACATGATTTGATACTCCCCAAGGTCCTCTCGGTTGAACAAATCAAGAAAATCATATCTTATTATAAGAAAAATCACGACCACCAAAGTATCAGAGCTTTAGCGATGATCCAGCTACTCTATTCAACCGGATTAAGAATTTCTGAACTAGTTACACTAAGCCTTGAAGATATAAAATTAAATCCAAACAAAGTAAAAAGATCAGATACCTATCATTTTAATATTAAAGGAAAAGGAAATAGAGAGCGTATAGTATTAGTGGACGGATTAACTTATCAGTGTCTTGTGCAATATTTAAAAATAAGACACTTATTTTTAGTGAAAAACAAAAATAATCCTTATTTGTTTTGCGCAAGATCTAAAATTGGGCACATGACCAGGCAGAATTTTGGTCTGATGCTTAAAAATGTCTCTATAAAATGCGGTTTAGACCCTCATTCTGTTTCCCCTCATGTACTTAGACACAGCTTTGCAAGTCACATGTTAGATGGAGGGGCAGATCTGAGGTCACTGCAGTCTCTGCTTGGACACGTAGATATCTCCACAACGCAAATATATACTCACTTACAGCACGATCATTTAGACCAGGTAGTAAAAACGAAACATCCTTTATCCAAAATCTAGATTAATCCATAAAAATTCCTCTTTCTGACAGGAAAAAATTTTATCAATGCTAAGTACTCTTTTGTAAGACAAAAGAAATTACGAAAAGAGAAAAATTACCTCACGTTGGCATAGCCTTTTATTTAAACTAATAAGCAGCCTAAAACTACTTTTCAAAAATTATAAGCACAGATTCAATCTCTAAGAGATACTCTCTGCATCAAACATTTTGTAAAAACATACCCTACCTTTGGACTTTTTCACAAAATCCTGATACTCTGCAGCTTGCAGGCCGATTGTGTTTCCGTATAATAAAAATTAATAAAATAAAATCCCTACCTATCGATGATTATTGAACACTTTGCACAGAATTTACTAAATCTTATAAAAAATCCAGGGTTACTTCCCTCTATTGTAATACTACTTGGAAGTGCAATTTGTATAGTTGTAGCCTTCAGAAAATTAAGCTTAAGTCCGGTTCTAGGGTATTTGGCAACAGGAGCGGTGATAGGAGACCATGGTCTTAAAATAGTAACATTTGAGCAAACGTCTTTTATAGCAGAGTACGGAATTGTATTTTTACTATTTGCAATAGGCCTTGAACTCTCATTTGAGAGACTAAAAGCTATGCGTAAATATGTTTTTGGCCTTGGAAGTTTGCAAATGATAATTACATCGGCTGCCGTCTCTTCCCTACTTTTGATTTATACACAAATGCCGATTGTGGTGTCTATTGTCATAGGAATAGGAATGTCTCTATCTTCTACAGCAATAGTGCTTCAAGTAATCAAAGATATGCACAAGCAGTCATCTCAATTGGGAAGAATAAGCCTTGCTATACTGTTGCAACAAGACTTTACAGTAGTGCCTCTGCTTGTAGTGATACCTATTTTAGCAGGAACACATTCTAATGCGTCCTTACTGAGTGCAGTAGGAATATCTATGCTAAAAGCCTTAGTGGCACTATGCGTGATATTTGCATTGGGAAGACTATTTTTGCGACCAATTTTCAGAATCATCTCTTCTAATGTAGAAACTTCTAATAGCGAATTACATGTGGCAGCCACTTTATTAATAGTTCTTGCAGCTGCATGGAGTACTGAACACTTTGGGCTGTCTTTAGCGCTTGGAGCTTTTATGGCAGGAATATTAGTAGCAGAAACTGAGTTTCGATCTAAGGCAGAAGAAAGTATAGAGCCCTTCAAGGGTCTATTATTGGGACTATTTTTTATGTCAGTTGGAATGACGATCGACGTAAACTACATAAAAGAGCAAATAGTACAAATACTGTTTTTTTCTTTAGCACTAATATTGATCAAAAGCATAATAATAGCCGCTTTGTGCGCACTCTTTAAGCTCAGAAAGAGTATAAGCATTCAGACAGGCTTGCTACTTTCCCAAGGAGGGGAATTTGCTTTCATACTTTATACTTTGGCCACAAAAAATCATCTTATAAACCCAGAGTTGGAAAAAATGCTACTGGTGATAGTGACATGCACCATGGCTCTTACTCCTTTGCTTGCAGTAATTGGTAATCGACTCAGTCACTACTTTGGTAGCGGAGAATATGCAGCTGTTGACATTATCAAATCTGGAGTGGCAGACCTATCTAATCATGTAATAATACTGGGTCTTAATCAATCCAGTAAAATGGCAGCAAGTATTTTGTCTTTTGAAGACATAAAATACGTAATCATAGACGATAATGAGCAGCATGTGAAAAATGCTCAGCAACGGGGCGTACCAGCTTTTCACGGAGATATGTCTGACCCTGCAGTCCTTAACGCAGCAGGGATTAGCCTGGCAAGCGCCCTTCTGGTTTCAACCAATAACCACACGTTGTCACAAAAAATTTTGAATTTCGTATCTAGCAATTATCCAAATTTGCTTGCCTCGGTTTATGCCCACAACCTCACTATTGCTAGTAAGCTGCGCATAGATAGTACAGTGCAAGTAGTCCCAGCTTCTCAAGAGGCAGGGCTACAGATGGCAAGCGCAGTACTTAAAAGTAGAGGAATCAGTGATCAGGCGATAAGTAAGCTCAAAAATATGTATAGAAACGCTGATTATAAAATGCTCAACAAAAAACAATTGTAAAGTTTTTTCAACGCTCTGGTTAAAATCTAAGCTTTACTGCTAAAACGTAAAAAATTTGGTAGCATCTCATCTCCTTGATTGATTAAAAATGTGGCCAGATGCGGTTTTTTACCTCCATGTGCACAAATAACTTTTTGCTGCACAATACCAAAAATCTTGAGCAAAAATTTTATGAAATTGTATCTTTACAACACTCTTACGAAATCTAAACAGCTTTTCATACCAATTGATCCAAAAAACGTCAGAATGTACGTCTGTGGACCAACAGTATACGACTTAATTCACATAGGAAATGCCAGAACAAATATAGTATATGACATTTTATACAGAATATTGATCAACCTATATGGCCACAATTCGGTGCAATATGTAAGAAATATAACTGATATAGATGATAAAATCATCGCAAAAGCAAATGAACTAAAAGTTACAGTAAAAGATTTAACTACAAGTACCATAAAAGAATTTGAAAAAGATGATTTCTATCTAGGGTGCTTAACTCCAAGTTTGCAACCAAAGGCTACAAATTATGTGGGTGCGATGATTGAAATAATAAAGATCCTTATTGAACAAAGTTTTGCCTATGTAGTGGACGGACATGTATATTTTGAAGTCAGTAAGACTCCTAAGTACACAGAACTTACAGGCAGAAGGTTGGAAGATCTAATACCAGGATCAGATGAAAACAGTTCAAAAAAAGCAAAAGAGGACTTTGTACTTTGGAAGCCTGCAAAACCAACAGAAGACTTAAATACAGTTTTTGAGAGTCCTTGGAGTATGGGCAGACCAGGATGGCACATCGAGTGCTCCGCTATGATTAATCAGGCATTTGGACCAGATTTTGACATACATGGAGGTGGCGTAGATCTTATTTTCCCCCATCACACGAATGAAATAGCTCAAAGCAGATGCGCTTTTTCGGGTAGTAATTACGCAAAATATTGGGTACATACCGGATTTTTGACTAAAGAAAAAGAAAAAATGAGCAAGTCCTTGCAAAATTTTGTAACTGTCAGAGAACTAGAAAGTAGGGGAATAAGCTCAGAAGTATTTAGAATGTTTATACTCAACTCTCATTATCGTAAACCTATAGATTTTTCAGAAAAAAATTTACGAGATAGCGCTAAAAAATTAAATTATCTTTATAGAGCTTTAGAAATTTCAAAATGCTATACGGATTTCGAACTCTCCAAATCTAAAATATCTAGTTATAAATTACCGAAAGAATTCATGTCCTTTTTATTGGATGACATGAACACTCACATGGCAATAACATATCTACATAAAGAGGCGGAAAAGATACATAAAGGCGCTTCTTCTTTGCAACCTGAAATTATTTCTGACTTTGTTCAATGTGCTAATTTCCTTGGTTTTCTCACTCAAAAAAACCGGAAAAGTGGTTTTAGCACTTTATCTGAAAGTAAGATACAACAAATAGAAAGATTGATTAATCAACGCAAAGTTGCAAAAGATAAAAATCAATGGAAAAAATCCGATAAAATTCGAGATAATCTACTCAAAGTAGGCGTACGCCTTCAAGATCACAAAGATAATACCACAACCTGGAGCCTCAATTAATCTGGAAAAACCTCTATATCAAAGGTCTTGATGTAGAAATCTCTTTCGATAATCAACAACTTAAAAATAAAAAACTAAAATAACTCTAGGTTGGAAAACCTATTGACAATCTTTCCTGAAAAACTATTATAAGTTTTATAAAGTTATGTATTTATTTTACATAAAGAGTGTTGTAGGTTGTATAACACAAAAATCATTTAGAATTTGATGAAAATCTTATTCAACTTAAAGATATACGACACTGCACCAAACTGTGACTAGCTATAATAACATCACTAATCTTTCATAATTCTGGTAATTTTGGTTTCATATGGAAAATTTAAGAGTCTTACTGATAGAGGATGATCCTATTACTGCAAAATCTGTACAGTTAGTTCTTGCTGCTCAAAATATCTTATGTGACGCCGCATACATAGGAAATGAAGGTCTAGAAATTGCCAAGATTCAGGATTATGACCTAATAATTTTAGACTTATTGCTACCAGACGTAGATGGATACGAAGTGCTTTTGCGACTTAGAGCTGCAAAAGTTCAAACACCAATCTTGATTCTTTCGGGATTAACAAGTCCAGACAAAAAACTTCAGGGATTCAATCTAGGCGCAGACGATTACATGACCAAGCCATTTAACAAAGAAGAGCTGATTGCAAGAATTAGAGCGATCATAAGAAGATCCAAAGGTATTGCGGAATCAACTATCAAATTCCATAAGATAACCCTTAATCTGGACACTAAAAATGTGGAAGTTGAAGGAGTACCAATAAAACTTACAAGTAGCGAATATACAATATTACGCCTACTTGCTACAAGAAAAGGGACCATAATAAGCAAAGAAATGTTCTTAAGCCACTTGTATGGTAGTAAAAATGAAGTGTCCCCGGATATCAAGATAATAGACGTTTTTATCTGTAAGCTAAGAAAAAAATTAGCTAAGGCATCTGACGGAACAAATTACATAGAAACAATTTGGGGAAGAGGACACATTCTTAGAGATCTACCTTCAGTTGACGACAGCAATCAAAACAGTTTAAAAGACGCCTCTATTATTGAGAAAAAAATTCAAAATAAATTGAGCGGAGGTTAATTAAAGTCCAGATTTATCCTTCTTAAACTTTAAAGCTATACACAAAATTGTGTGATGTGGCTGAAAGCATATCTTCACGCAATTCATAAAAACTTGAAAAAGAGTCTATTTACTTAAATCTCTATCTCAAGTCATCAAAGACGACTTATCTAGTTTGATTTTATAAGTCCGCAACTAATTACTAATTTTATTAACCTTTCATTACTACTAACTCTATGCTCTTCTTTAAGTTACTCTGAATTTTTCTACGAAAAATTTATTTAGACGTATAGAAAAAGTTTCTTGGAATTATTCTCCAAATAGAGTCGTGGCCTTTCTTTCTAAAAAATGAATTTGGTCCCTAATACTTGCAGCTTTTTCAAAATCAAGAGATGCTGCTGCGTCCTTCATAGACTTTTTTAATTGATTGATATGCCTTGAAAAGGACTTTTCATTTTTAAAGATCGCGTCTGTATCTTGTACACCTGGAGATTGGATTTTTGTTTCGTAGTTAAGAAAATCTAGAAGAGACTTTTCTATTGTACGAGGTTTTATGTTATGCTTTAGGTTGTAGAGAGTTTGTATTTTTCTTCGTCTTTCTGTCTCATTCGTAGCCTTTTTTATAGAAGAAGTAATTACATCTGCATATAAAATTACTCTGCCTTCTGCATTTCTGGCTGCTCTACCCATTGTCTGAATTAAAGCTGTTTCAGATCTTAAAAACCCTTCTTTATCGGCATCAAGAATAGCCATTAGTCCACATTCCGGAATATCTAGTCCTTCCCGCAATAAGTTAACTCCTATTAATATATCTATTTCTCCAGCTCTAAGTCTGTTAATAATTTTAAGCCTGTCTAAAGTTTTGACATCAGAATGCAAATAATCAGCTTTATAACCTTGTTCTTTCATATATTCCGCTAGATTTTCTGCCATTTTTTTTGTCAATGCACTTACTAATACTCGTTTTCCTTCCTTTATAGAAAACTGAACTTCTGTAATTAAATCCTCAACCTGTGATTTTGCAGGTTTTATTATGCATAAAGGATCTAATAACCCAGTAGGTCTTACTATTTGTTCTACAACTTTGCCTTTAGTTATTTGCATTTCAAATACACCCGGAGTTGCAGAGACAAAAATTGTCTGAAACCTCATTGTATTCCACTCTTCAAATTTTAAAGGTCTATTATCTAAAGCAGAAGGCAGTCTAAACCCATAGTTAACTAAAGTTTCTTTTCTAGCCCTGTCTCCATTATACATTGAGGCAACCTGAGGCACTGTTACGTGACTTTCGTCTACAAAACAAATTGTATCCTTAGGCATATATTCAAATAAAGTAGGAGGAGCAGCTCCTGGGCCCCTTCCTGTTAGATATCTAGAATAATTTTCTATACCCTTGCAAGATCCAGTAGATTCCAACATTTCCAGATCCATAAGAGTTCTATGTTTTATCCTTTGGGATTCTAAATTTTGTCCCTTTGATTCCAGTTCGTGAATTCTAAAACCTAATTCTTCTCTTATTTGAGGAATTGCCTCATTTATTACACTTCTAGGAGTGACGTAATGAGAATTAGCGTAAAGCTTTACTTTATCTATTCGTTTCAACCTTTCAGAGGTAACTGGATCTATTTCAAATATTTCGCTTAAATATTTTTCTTTAAAGGAAAAACGAAAAGCTATTTTTTCTTTATAAGAAGGAAATACGTCTATGTTTTCTCCTTTGACTCTAAAGTTACCTCGAATAAACTCGACATCATTTCTGTTATATTGAAGACTTACTATTTTACTTAGCAGATCTTCTCTAGAAAAATATGATCCTACTCCAAATTCTATAGTCATATTTGAATATAGCTCTGGACCACCTATACCGTATATACAAGAAACTGAAGAGACAACTATAACATCTCGTCTTTCTAGTGCAGAGACAGTGGCTGAATGTCTAAGCATGTCTATGTAAGAGTTAATGGAAGAATCCTTTTCTATGAAGGTATCTGTTCTTGGAATATATGCTTCTGGTTGATAATAATCATAGTAAGATACAAAAAACTCAACAGCATTATTGGGAAATAAAGTTTTCATTTCATTAAATAGCTGCATGGCAAGAGTTTTGTTAGGAGCCATGATGAGCGCGGGCCTAGAGGAATTACAAATCACGTTGGCAATTGTAAAGGTTTTTCCAGAACCAGTAATACCAAGCAAAACTTGATCTTTAAGATTGGATTTAAGACCCAGGGTTAGTGCATTAATTGCTTGAGGTTGGTCTCCGGAAGGAAAGTGTTTACTGCAAAGTTCAAAGTTCGTCATTTACAAAGTAAATTATGCATTAAAGTCATAGACATTATTAACTAAAAAACAGCTTCAATCACAATGTTTTTCTTAAAAAAGGTAAGATTTATAAGCAAAGATATGGGGTGTTGATAATTCTAATTATTAAGCTCATCATAAACCTCTAAAGATTACTAAATAAGGTCAATTTCAATTTCATAAGAAGCTACTGTTTCAATATGTAGAGAGGCTGCTCTTTGTGTATAACTCTGTGCACATAAATGTTAAAAATGCCCGCGCTCACTAGTTATCCTCTGCTAATACACAAACTTTACACATTTTATAAACAATGTAGGTATTTTTACTCACCTTCTGTAAATAAAACATTAATACAGTCTAGTTGATCAGATCTTTTGTGTGAGTAATACTGTGTATTGTTTTTGAATAGTTCAAATTGATAACATAAATTTTGTGCTCTACAATAACAAATATATAAATATTATTAGTAGTAGTACAACGCGGTTGTGGTGAAACTGGTAGACACGCAGTCTTGAGGGGGCTGTTTCGCAAGAAGTGGAGGTTCGAGTCCTCTCAACCGCACCATTATTTTTTAGTTTTACAACATTTGGTTTTGTTGATAGAACTGTCATTCCTAGGATTGTTTCTTTACCCGCTTTCTCCTTTTATGTCCGTAATGTCTGATAAGTGGATTATTGAACAAGTAAAAAATCACAACATGATCGACCCATTTGTTGAAAGTCAGGTTAACTCGGAAGGCAGTAAAAAAGTCATTTCTTACGGATTGTCTTCATACGGATATGACGCAAGGATAGCTAATGAGTTTAAAATTTTTTCTAACTCAAGATCCAATATAGTGGACCCTAAAGGTTTTTCAGAATCAGATGTAATAGATTATTGTGGAGATTTTTGCATTGTTCCTTCTAATGGATTTGTGTTGGCTCGTACGGTAGAAAAATTTAAAATACCTAGGAATGTTTTGGTTTTATGCATCACTAAGTCTACTTATGCTAGATGTGGAGTTACTGCAAACGTGACTCCTTTAGAACCTGAATGGGAGGGCACCGTTACTTTGGAATTTGCAAATCTCACGCCTTTGCCGGTTAAGATATATGCAGGAGAAGGCGGATGCCAGTTTGTATTTTTTTCTGGAGACAGAGATTGTTTAGTTTCTTATGCTGACAGAAAGGGGAAATACATGGGCCAAAAAGATGTCACTCTCCCTAGAATTTAGCCTAATTTTTATACCTATAAGTTTTTTATGAACTCAGAGAACAACTCCAGCATTACTGTGCACTCTCAATATATAAAAGATCTGTCTTTTGAGGGACCAGAAAGTCTTTCAAGCCTCAAGCTCAAAACATCTCAGCCTCAATTTAGTGTAGGGTTTGACGTTAAAGTGGAAAGACTCGAAATGTCCTCGGACGTTGCTCTTTTCTTTCACATAGAAGCAGATTTGGAGGGAGAAAAAGTGTTTGTTCTAGAATTGACTTACGTTGGATCTTTTTCTATTTATGGAGTTCCTCAAGATAGGGAAGAAGAAATTTTATTTACCGGGTGTCCTGCTATGCTTTTTCCTTTTGCAAGACAGATTATTGCCCACACTATCTCCAATGCTGGTTTTCCTCCTGTGATGCTTGACTACATAAATTTTGCCGCATTTTACCGCAACAAAATTTTACAAGAAGAGAAAAATTGATTTTTTGTTAAACCCTAAACATGAATAACAAAGGGTAGTTAAGTAGTGCACAAAAACGTAGGTGTTTTAGCGAGTAAACTGATTCAATTTCCTTCTGTAACTCCAAATTCTGAGGGTTCCATAGAATTTGTGCAAGATCTTCTTCAAGAGGAAGGTTTTGAGTGCTTTATAAAAGAATTCTCTCTAGGAGATGGATCAACAAATACTGTTAAAAATATTTATGCGCAAAGCGGAAGCAATGGACCTAATATATGTTTTGTTGGGCATTTAGACGTTGTGCCTCCAGGCAACGCAAAGGATTGGAAATACGATCCATTTTCCGGAGTGATTGTTGAAGATACGCTATTTGGTAGGGGGGCTGTAGATATGAAAGGCTCGATTGCATCTGCACTATCAGCTTTTATAGAATTTAAAAACTCAAATAAAGAGGCAAAAATCAGCTTTTTGCTAACCTCTGATGAAGAGGGTTTGGCAAGGGGCGGAGTAAGAAAGATGTTGCCTTGGATGCAAGAGAGAAACTTAAAAATCGATTTTTGCATCCTGGGAGAACCTACTTGTAAAGATAAAGTTGGAGAAAACATAGCAATTGGAAGAAGAGGCAGTGTAAATTTTACTATCACGATTAAAGGAAAACAGGGACACGTAGCATATCCAGAGTCTTTTGTTAATCCGATTAACACTGCAATAGATTTAGCAAATATTCTCAAGAGCACTAAATTAGATGAAGGCACTAAGCATTTTATTCCTTCATCTTTAAATATCACATCATTTGATGTTGGAAATCAGGTCACTAATGTTGTGCCATCCAAGGCAGTGTTGAGATTTAATATCAGATTTAATGACAGCTTTGACGAACAAACAATTGTGGAAAAAATAAGATCATTAACAAAAATTGCTCCGCAAGATTTTGAGTTGGAATATGAATGTGGTTCTTTACCCTTTTTGACTATGGACTCTGACTTTATTAGTCAGTTTAAAAAATCTTCAGAACAGGTAACTGGAATAAAGCCTCAATTGATAACCTGGGGCGCCACTTCTGATGCTAGGTTTGTCTCAAAATATTGTCCCTGCATAGAATTTGGCCTTCATTATGTAAGAGCTCACCAAGTGGATGAGAGTGTACATCTTGAGGATTTAGATTCTCTAAAACTTGTTTATCTTACCTTTTTAAGAAGTGTTTACGCGACTTGAGCTAATTTTGGTGTGGCGCTTGTAGCATCTTGTGCTATTTTGTGAGTGTGTGATTAGTCGCACTGAAAGTGCGGATATGGCGAAATGGTAGACGCGCTAGGCTTAGGACCTAGTGCTTCACGGCGTGGGGGTTCGAGTCCCTCTATCCGCACCACCAAAACAAAAGTGCAGCTAAGGGCTGTTAGTAAGAAAACTTAAAGAAAAAGACAGTTAAAAATCCATGAGTGATACATTTGTACAAGAAATTCCTCCTCTATCTGTTTCAACAAAGGAGATTTCCATAGAAGAAAAAGATTCCAGTTCTCCTTTGGTAAAGGAATTCTTTGTTTCTTTTTCTCATAGCGTGCTGAAAGACATAATCAACTCAAAACTTAAGGAGAAGCAAAAAGTTGCAAAACTACCTGGATTTAGAGATGGGCAGGTGCCTTTTTTTGTTATCGAGAAAAAATATAAAGATGCAATATTGAGTGAGGCAATCAAAGAAAAAGCTGAAGAAGCTGTAGAGCAAGTCACAAAGCCTTATAGAAACGATATTGTAGGTAAAGCAGAAATCAAGAATTTTAAAAACGCTCAAGAAACTGGTGTGGAATTTGAGGTGTCATTTGAGATTTTTCCAAAATTTGAAATGCCAGACTTTGAAAAAATAGAAATGGAGCAATACAGCATTGAGGTTTCTGAAAAAGATACAGAGGAGCAGCTAAAGGCTATAGCCCTTAATAGGAGAGAATTTGACCAAAATTTTGATGGACGAAATGCCTGCAAAGGTGACTTGGTTACGCTTGACTTTGAATCTGAGGTAGAGGGAAAAGTCCACAGACACGGTAGTGCCAAAAATTATAAGTGTGAAATAGGCAAGGGGACATTACTTGAGGCATTTGAAAATAAGCTTATCGGAGTCAGTAAAGGAGACTCCTTAGAATTTGAGATGAAATTTCCAGAAGAATACGAACTTGTAAGAGAAATTGCCGGTAAAAATGCTCATGTCAAAGTAACCGTTTATGACGTGCAGAGATTTGGTCCTACTCCAGAGGTGAACGACGCTTTTGCCCAGCATTATGGGTGCAAAGACGTTAGCGAGTTAAAATACAGAGTCAGCGAAATTGTAAGAGAAGGCATAGAGCGAGATCTTTTTGTTATTAGCAAAACAAAGCTATTTGACGCTTTAGAAAATCTGCTCAGCTTTGAGGTGCCCTTGGGATTATTTCACAGAGAATATGAAAGCTTAAAGAAGAACCAAGCTCTTAGAGATCAACTCGGCTATTCAGAGGAAGAGCACGACAAATATTGTAAAAAACTTGCTCTGCGAAAGCTTAGAATTGGCATTTTAATAGCTGATTATGCCAAGGTTAATAACATTAAGATCTCCGAGCAGGAATTTCAGGATCACGTTATGTCTCAAATTGAAAGACAGCCCGAAAAAAGAATGGAGATATTAGAATATTATAAGAACAATGCATCCTCTTGGTACTCTGCTTCGATTGAAGAAAAAGTTGTAAGGCAGATTTTATTTCAAAAAGTGTGCCTCATAGATGTAGAAAAGACCACTGGAGAGAT
Source organism: uncultured Rickettsiales bacterium (assembly GCA_903952265.1). Lineage (GTDB taxonomy): Bacteria > Pseudomonadota > Alphaproteobacteria > Rickettsiales > Rickettsiaceae > CAJBEU01. The sequence continues at coordinate 26,275 of CAJBEU010000001.1, forward strand.
GAGGGAAGTTATAGAGGAATTTTCTAAAGCTCAAGAAGTTAAGACCAGAGAAGCAGCACAAGCATCTTTTTAAAGAGAACCTGTAATAATATCTAATTGCTTTAGCCAGGAGTTAGAGAATAGGCACGTAGTCTTGGTCCTCAAAAAGACGGTGCCGCTAGAAAGAATCGAACCTTCCACCTCTTCATTACCAATGAAGTGCTCTACCACTGAGCTATAGCGGCTTTTAGACTGGGAAAGTGGCATAAAAATCTTTTTTAGTCAACAATCATTTGCAGCATAATCGGATTCCTCAATCAAGTAGTATCGAGGCGAAATTTCCAAAAGCGATGTATCATAAAAGACACAGTAAGAATAAATATAGAGCTCTGTAAGCACTCATTTTTCAGTTACATGTGGTCCTTGAGGCTTTTTTTTGATACAAACAGATTCAGTTAGTTAGCCGAGTTTTTTAGTTAGTTTCAGTCACGTGCACTCTGTTTTTGAAAAGTTTAATTTATATTGTCGAATCTTATTATGTTAAAAAAAAGTTTAATACCAGCGGCTTTGGTCGCTCTTTCATCAGTATCAGCTCTTGCTGACTCTGAATCTTCCTTTTACCTTGGAGCAAAGGGATTGTATTTCATGCCTAAAGATGAAATATCAAAAGATTTTAAATCTCAATTCGGTACATTTGGTGACAACATTAAGCAGAGTGGCGGAATATTCCTTCCCGGACTGCAATTTGGTTACAATGTGTCAGATAGTATACGTGTAGGACTTGCTGGATACTTTGGTGCCAGTAAATTTAAATATACCTTAAGTGAGACAACTGTTGGAGCTAATGGAGATCAACTTGTTCCTGTTGTTAACAAAGCGGGAATCAAAAAGCCAAATGGTGCCCCATTTGTAAATGGGGACATTGCTGCCGGCACAAAAATCGATGCTAAGATTGAAGTTGGGCCTCGCTTTGTAGCTCTTGCCATTATGGACATGAAGATTTATGAAGCTGACTCTTTCTCTCTTGGCTTTGGTCTTGGGGCTGGTGCTGCAAAATGGAAGGCTTCTACAAGTGGGGATATTACTAATAATGCTGGAGCCAAGGCGCCTTTGAATGCTGAGCTTGGTTCCAAATGGAAACCAGCATTTATGGGTACAATGAATGCTAATATCAACCTTGGAGACGTTGCAGTTCTTACCGGTTCTGTTGGTTATGCACATCTTGGAAGCCCTAAAGGTCTTAAAACTTCAGATAACAAAGGGAACCCTTTTGATGCTGACGAAAACAAAGCCAAAGGTTGGATATTTGGTATTGGTATAGGAAAAGAGTTTTAATTCCTACCTGAATCTGATAAGGGATAGCTAAAGCTTCCCTTAGGTTTGGCACTCTGGTTTAACCCACCCGAGTGCCATTCCTTTTTTAAAGGCTGATCAAACATTGCTCAGATCGGCCTACCTCTGAAGCACGAGTTTTCCTAGGGCTTTTTAGTGAGGGGACCCTCACATTCTCCAGATTAAAAAAGACTTCACTTTTTAGAAAATAGTGGCTAAAAGACTTAAGCTAGGCATCTAGACTTTTTTGACTAAAATTCGCACCCTTCTTTGTAGTTAGTTTCTGCAACTTACCACTTCTTATCTTTGAAATTGAGTGAAACAGACCTTACTGGATGCAAACGCTTTCCTACCAAAAGGAGGTTGGTCGCTAGCCCGACAAAATCGGCCCATCTGGCGCAGATTTTTTGTTTCAATAATTGAGATTTTGATAAATTCACCTGCTCTGATTTTTCGACATACTTTTTAAATTGTCGAATAGAGTCTTTAAGGAGACAACTAAAGAAATCAGGCTTTTTTTCAAAATTAGCTTACTCTTCTAAATTCTAAAATTTCAGCAAGCATAAGGCATGCGGCAACTTGATCATTTGTTTCTCTGATTGAAAGTTCTTTGATTCCGTGCATTTTTAACAGATTTCTTGCAGCTTTTGAGGAAAATCTTTCGTCGTAAAGGAGTATAGGATTGTTAAGGTGTAAAAGATTTGTGGCCAAGCTCTCAGCTTTTTCAGTAATTGGGGCTTTAGTATTTTCCCTCGTAAGAGGCAAACCGATAACTATGCCTCCAATTTTTTTACTTATAACAAATTTGGCAATTTTACCGATCAAGATGGTTGTGTCATTTTCAAATATGGTGCACAGAGGCAGGGATATTTTTTGATCTGGATCCGATATTGCTAATCCAGTTTTCTTAGTTCCGTAGTCTATTGCCAGCAATGATTTGCCTTTTTGTACAAGAGTAAGAAAAAGACTGATTTCTTTAGTGATAATGATAGAACCTTGTTTGAAATGGCTATTTTGGTAGTGGAGCTCTTCATCAGACATCTTTTACCTTTGAATGGTTTTTGAATAGTGAATGAAAATTTGTGGCGACATTTTGCTCAATATTGTCATTAAGTTTTAAAATCGAAAAAGAACGTTGATTGCGAGATTATTTAAATAATTGATTCGCAAAATTTGATTAAATCGCAGTAAAAAAAGTATCCCGTTTACCACTCTTTATAGGAGGGTATTTATTTCTGTTAAGAATCATGTATGTAATTTTTTACGTACATTTTTTTTGGACATTTCTTGTTTCTGCCCGATTTTTTCCAGATAGTCTGTGTATTCGGTGTAATTTCCTTCAAACCAGGTTACGGTTCCTTCTGTTTTATTGAATGCTAGGATATTTGTAGATATACGATCTAAAAACCACCTATCATGACTGACGACTAAAACACAACCAGCGAATTGATTAATTGCATCCTCTAAATTTCTTAATGTTTCTACATCTAAATCGTTTGAAGGCTCGTCTAGCAAAATAACATTAGCGCCTTGCTTTAGTAACTTTGCCATATGCACTCTGTTTCTTTCCCCACCCGATAAATCCCCAACCCTTTTTTGCTGATTTTCTCCACGAAAATTAAAGGCTGCACAGTAAGCTCTTGTTTTAATATTTCTTTCTCCCATATTAATTTCTTCTAGGCCATCAGAGATAGCCTTCCATACTGTGTCATTATCTTTGAGATCATCTCTGAGCTGGTCTACGTATCCCAAGCTTACAGTTTCTCCTATTACTATTTTGCCTGAATCTGGTTTTTCTCTGCCAGTGATAAGATTGAAAAATGTCGATTTTCCAGCCCCATTTGGTCCAACGATTCCAACAACAGAGCCTGCCGGAATGTTGCAGCTAAAATCGCTGAACAAAGGATTGTTGTTGAAACTTTTGCTGATATTTTCCACTCGTATAACTGTTGTACCTAACCTTGGGCCGTTAGGTATTATAATTTGGTCTGCGTTAGAATTTTTATTTTGTTCCTTTTGTTGATCTACAAGAGTTTGATAGCTTTTAATTCTAGCTTTGTTTTTTGTATGTTTTCCTTCTCTGATCCAACTCAGTTCTCTATCTATTTGTTTACTGAGCAAAGAACTGCCTTGTTTTGCTAATTCTAGTTTTTCATATTTTTTTTCGAGCCATGCAGAGTAATTGGATTGCCAAGGAATACACTGTTTATTGTCTACCTCTAATATCCATTCGGCTACTTGATCTAGAAAATATCGATCATGAGTGATAGAAACCACGGTGCCAGAATAATTTTTCAAATAATGTTCAAGCCATGCAACGGATTCTGCATCTAAATGGTTAGTCGGCTCATCTAGCAACAAAAGACCGGGTTTTTGCATAAGCAGTCTGCAAAGAGCTACTCTTCTTTTTTCGCCTCCGGAGATATCTTTTACTATGCTATCTTTAGCAGGACAAGAAAGAGCATTAAGAGCCACTGAAATTTCATAGTCTAGATTCCAGCTATTTGTTGCATCTATTGCTTCTTGCAAACGCGTTTGTTCTTGTAAAAGGGCTTCAAATTCGTCTTCACCAGCGGATGCAAATTTTTCATTTACAAGAGCAAAATCATCTAGCAATTTTTTTCTATCTTCTACTCCTTCTAGTATATTTTCAAATACGGTTTTATTGAGATCTAATTTAGGCTCTTGAGCAAGATATCCTATTTTAACGCCTTTTCTGGGCCAAGCTTCTCCATCGAATTCTTTATCGATACCAGCCATTATTTTCATTAAAGTGGATTTTCCAGCACCATTTGGACCTATGATTCCTATTTTTGCTCCGTCAAGAAAGGACAGCCATGTATCTTTTATAATAACTTTTCCCTCGATATTTTTACTCATTCCCTTCATTACAAAAACAAAATCGCTCGACATAATTAAATAGCTTATTTACTCTGGTTGAAATTTCTGTAACCTACATCTAGGCACTCCACAGAAAAAGTTAAAGGTGAGGTGTAGGTCAGACACTCATCCTATTATGAGCCTCTTGGTAGATCTAGTTTTTTTTAATACACAGGCAACTTATGACGAAAAGATTTTTTACATTTTCTCTTACCTTGTTTTGTATGGTGCTAGGACTAACTGCTTGTAGTGGAGATTTATTGCGTAGAAGGCAATTTTTTGGAATGTCTGAGCATTTTGCTAATGGGAAATTTGTTAACGAAGAAATTTCAGCAAAAGTAATGAATAGAAAAAATTTGTATTTTGCAGGACAGATGTTATTTAAAAACGATTGGCCTGCTGACTTTGTTACACCTCAAAAAAAAGTTTTAAAAACTAGGGAAGAAGGTCTAAGAGTATATTTTGTTAATCACGCAACTTGCCTGATTCAAATAGAAAATCAAAACATTCTTACTGATCCAGTTTGGTCCAAGAGGGTAAGTCCTTTTAGTGGAATCGGACCAAAAAGGGTTACTAATCCTGGAATAAAATTTGAAGACTTGCCTCCAATTGACATAGTGCTTATTAGTCATGACCATTATGACCATCTGGACATAGATACTGTTGAAAAACTAAACAAAAAGTTTGCTCCGAAATTTTTTGTTGGTCTTGGTGTAGAAAAGCTTTTAAAAAAACGAGGCATAAAAAACGTTTACTCTATGGATTGGTGGGATTCATCTCTAGCTAAATCTGATTTAAACGTAACTTTTGTTCCTGCTCAGCATTTTTCTGGCAGGGGTTTACTTGATCGTAATTCAACACTTTGGGGTGGATTTGTCGTATCTGGCCGAAATTCAAAAGTGTATTTTGCAGGAGACACTGGGTATAGTGAAAAACAATTCTCCGATATCAAGGCAAAATTTGGAAATCTTGACGTTGCAATATTGCCAATAGGTGCCTATGAGCCTAGAGAAATGATGAAAGAAGTGCATATGGACCCCAGAGACGCCGTACTTGCCCATAGTATTTTAAATCCAATACAGAGCATTCCAATCCATTATGCTACTTTTCGTTTATCATTAGAAAAATATGATGCTCCTCTAAAAGCTTTGGGAGAAGCTTTGAATGAACTTGGAGTCAGTAAGGACAAGTTTAAGCCCTTAGAATTTGGAGAATCTATATTGATTAAGTAGAAAGATCTCTATAACACAAACCGAAGGCAACGATCAATTTGTGCAAGATCTTTGTAAACGTTGGCTACTTTTAGTGAGGATTGTGAAAATATCTCTGTTACACTTTCCTTACTTTCTATGCCTATTTCTACGTAACAGGATCCCCCTTTTTTTAAGAAATTTTTGATTCCTGCGGCTATTTTATAATAATTGGCCAAACCATTTTTCTGTGCAAAAAGTGCAATTTTGGGTTCAAAGTTTATTTGGCCCGAAAGTTTGCTATCTACATAAGGAGGATTAGAAATAATTAGGTCAAATTTTCCTGTAACATTTTGATACCAGTTGCTTTGTCTAAAAGTGATACGACCTGCTACTTTTAGATTTTCTGCATTTTTTTGAGCTATTTCTAGAGCTGCTTTGGATAGATCTATGCCTAGAGCTTTTGAGTAAGGTAAGTTCTTTAACAACGAAATTATTATACAACCGCTTCCAACACCAAGCTCTAAAATCTCAAGGGAATCAGACTTTTTATGATTTTCTAAGACTTTTTCTACCATTATTTCTGTATCAGGTCTTGGAATAAGTACGTGATTATTAACAAAAAATTCCATGCCATAAAATTCCTTAGTTTGTATGATATAAGCTAATGGTTCCCCTTTAGCACGTCTCAGTAACAATCTTTGAAAAATATCCCTATTTGAATCTAGGAGTTGCTCATCTTGCCGTAAAAGGGCTTCCTCAGGTGAAAGCCCCAATACTGTGCACATTATTATTTTTGATTCTAGCCTTGGATTAGGTATGCCACCAGCTTTGAGTAGTTCAGCCCCTTGAGTTGTGCATTTAGATATTGTCATGTCTACCCTGTAGACCCAAAACCCCTTGTGCCACGAGTAGTGCCCTCTAAAGCGTCCGTAATTACTAGGTCTGCTTGCTCATATTTTGATATTATTCCCTGGGCTATTCTTTCTCCTCTGTGAACTTGATAGATCTGTTCTCCCAAGTTGATCAGCAAAATCTTAATTTCGCCTCTATAATCTGCGTCTATTGTTCCAGGAGAGTTCAGCACAGTGATTCCATGCTTTAGCGCTAACCCCGATCTAGGTCTTACCTGCATTTCGTAATTTTTAGGTAGCTCGACGCAAATCCCGGTGGGAAACAGAAATCTTTTTGAAGGGAGAAGAATGACGGGCTCCTCAATTGCAGCCATAAAGTCTATTCCAGCACTTTGCAGCGTTGCGTATTGAGGCAGATTTAGTTCTTTTGCGTGATCTAGTAACTCAACTCTTATTTTCATGTTTAATCAAATGCCTGCTTAGCCTAGCCGATGGTATGCTTTATATTGTATTTTGGTCAAGTAAAAATCTAAATAGCTATTTTTTGTTGGCATATTGAAACTATATGAATATCCTAGAATAGGTAACCCTGAGATAACAAAGCTATCTAACGTATCTACTTTTATTAGAGGTTTTTAAAGAAAGGTAGTTAAGTTTATTTTTTTTGTTAAAGTAATTATAAGTGTTATGTTTTGTTTGTGTTTCGGAGTAAAGTGAAACTGCAGGGTATTAACTATTTTGGGGCTGTAGAATGGATTCTAGTTGTGTAAAAAAGCTTTTCGTTAAAATTGAGCTTCTAAACGCCTCAGGGGAGAACATTGACGTAGAAAAGGTTACAAGAGCAATTCAGTTTGCAAAAAAATTTCACGAGGGCCAAAAAAGAGCTAGTGGAGAACCTTATTATTATCATCCTATAGAAGTAGCTTTTATGGTTTCGGATTATTATCCGACTACTAACGCACTGGCTGCCAGTATTTTACATGACGTAGTTGAAGACACAGAGGCTACTATAGGTATGGTATTGGATAACTTTGGTTGGAGAATAGCAAGGCTTGTATATTTGCTAACTCGTGATCGCGAAGAAGGGAGGCTTACGGCTGGAGAGTTGTTGCAAGATTTAGTTAGTTCTGGAGATAAGGAGGCATGTATCATCAAAATGATGGATAGAATACATAATCTTAAGACTCTTGAATTTCGTGGAAGGGAAAAGCAAGAAAGGACTGCAAAAGAGACAATAGAGCTCTTTTTAGCTCATGCTATGAATCTGGGCTTTGTAATAGAGCAAGAAGTCAATGCTTTTGCGTCTAAAGTTCTTTTTCCTGAATTTGATAAGTTGCTCCTTAATTCCTACGAAAGGCAGTTGTTTAAAAAGCAAACTTCACTGGTGCCAGCTCTAAACAAAGATCTAACTAACATAGAAAGCGACAGTTAGGGTAAAATTGTATAACTTTGGCTTTTTTCTTTAGCACTAGAAAAGGGACAGCCTTACTTTTTTCACTTATTCAAAACGAGCAAACTGACTTCACCCGCTATTTAAACATCAGTAATGGCAATGGTTATTCAAATGCTGTAGAGCATTAGGAGGTATCTTGAAAAACTAGACTACCAGTAAATCAACTACTGGCGGGAGTGACGGGACTTGAACCCGCGGCCTCCTGCGTGACAGGCAGGCACTCTAACCAAACTGAGCTACACCCCCTTATTTCCAATTTCGTACTAGATTAAACCTACTTTTATGTGCTGGCTGATTATACCACAAGTCCAGCTAGAAAGTGTATTCAAATTAATCAAGACCTCAAATTATATTGCTCGCGATTTTTTAATGCAAGTTGTATTTAGAGAGCTATACATTGCGGCACTAATTTAAAGGACGATTAGTAATGGCGCATAACTCACAAGCTTTTCCAAATAGCACTTAGATCATGGATTTAAGTTTTAGATAAGTTTATAATCATTCCATCTGAAATTTTGTTTTTGAAAGTCCTATGAAAGATTCGACAATTGACATTACCGAAGAGGTAAAAAGTTCTTATCTTGATTACGCTATGAGCGTCATCGTTAGTAGAGCCTTACCTGACGTTAGAGATGGTCTAAAACCCGTACATAGAAGAATTTTGTATTCTATGTACTCTTCTGGATTTTTCTATAATAAGCAGTACAAAAAATCCGCAAGAACCGTGGGGGACGTGATTGGTAAGTACCATCCTCATGGTGACACTGCGGTGTACGATGCTTTAGTACGCATGGCTCAGGAATTTTCTCTCAGAGTACCCTTGATAGACGGTCAGGGAAATTTTGGATCTATTGACGGCGATGCTCCAGCTGCTATGAGATATACCGAGTCTCGTTTAGCTAAAGTGACAAATAAAATGCTAGAGGATCTTGCCTTTAACACGGTGGATTTTAGACCAAATTATGATGGTTCAGAACAAGAGCCCGTAGTACTTCCGTCTCTTTTACCTAATTTACTACTAAATGGCTCGGGTGGAATTGCTGTTGGTATGGCTACCAATATTCCTCCACATAATTTGGGTCAGCTTGTGGATGCATGTTGCCTTTATATTGATGATGACCAAATAACTATAGAAGAGCTTATCAAAGCTGTTGAAGCGCCTGATTTTCCTACACAGGGTGTTATTGTGGGAATCGAAAATTTACACAAAGCATATCGTACCGGAAAGGGGATAATTACCATAAAAGGTGTTGCCGAAATAGAGAGCAGAAGCGACAAACAAAAATCTGTGGTTATTACAGAAATTCCTTATTCAGTCAATAAGGCTAAGCTAGTGGAGAGAATAGGAGAATTAATAAAAGAGGGCAGGATAGTTGGAGTCAGCGATTTACGGGACGAGTCCGACAATACGGGCATTCGAATTGTAGTAGAACTAAAGAGAGACATCATTCCTGAGGTTATTTTGAGGCAAATATATAATTACACGCCACTTAGAGTTAGCTACGGAATTAATATGCTTGCTCTACATAAGGGAGTGCCGAGGTTAATGAACCTTAAGTATATTATCAGCGCTTTTGTCAATTTTCGCAGAGAAGTAATTTATCGTAGAACGATATTTTTGTTGGAAGAGGCAAGGCAAAAAGCAGAAATACTCGTAGGTCTTTTTATCGCTGTAAGCAACCTTGATTTTGTCGTAAAACTCATTAAGGATTCTGAAGATTCTTCAACTGCTAGAGCCAAATTGATCTCGATTGCTTGGGAAATAGAAAGTATTTCTGCCTTTATAGAGCACTTATCTTTAACCCTTAGTGGAGGTAAGTTTTACTTATCTGACAGACAGGCAAAGGCAATCTTAGAGATGCGTCTTTCAAAATTAACTGGATTGGAAACTCGTAAAATTGTTGAAGATCTTGACGGCCTTTTGGAATCGATTAAGGAGTACTCAAGTATAATAGGATCTCCTGTTAAATTGATGGCAATGTTAAAAGAGGAGCTTTTAGCTCTGAAAGCCGAATTTGCTACTCCAAGACTCACCAAGCTGGAATTATCTGAAGAAGATTTTGGTGATGAAGATTCTTTGATTCCAGAGGAAGAAGTTGTTGTAACTTTTACTTTAAAAGGTTACGTCAAGCGTGTTTCTCTCAATGAGTACAAGGCTCAAAGAAGGGGAGGGCAGGGAAAATCAGCTCTTAATATGATTAATGATGATGTTATTGTAAAAGTTTTGGTGGAGAGCACTCATGCTGATTTATTATTTTTCTCAAACTTTGGTCAAGTATATAGACTTAAACTCTACAAACTTCCTATTGCAAGTATTCAAGCGGCTGGAAAGCCTATTGTGAATCTTTTGCCATTAAGTCCTGGCGAAAAAATTAATAACATTTTGCCTCTGCCAAAAGATAAAAAATCCAGAGATGACATGTCTATTATATTTGCTACATCTAAGGGGCAAATCAGAAGAAATAAGCTTTCTGATTTTGAATATATTCCTTCCAATGGAAAAATAGCAATCAAATTAGAAGAAGGAGATAAATTGGTATCTGTGCATTTTTGTACCTCTAATGACCATGTCTTTCTTGCTACTTATTTGGGTAAATGTATTAGATTTTCCGTTGACGAGCTTAGAATTTTCAAAAGTCGCAGTTCAGATGGCGTAAGAGGAATTAATCTTGGAAAAAATGATAGAGTTGTGGAAAAAACTATACTTGAAGGCACAAATTATACTCAAGAGCAAAAGGATCTATATTTGTCTATTCCTATTGAGGTGAGGCGTAAAATGAGGGAAGCTCAGTGCGATGTTGATACTATGAAAGCCCTTCATGATTTAGGTGGTACAGAAAAAGGCTTATCAATTGAGCTTGCAACAAAAATGGCATCTCAGGAGCAGTTTATTTTATCTATTACAGAAAACGGATACGGTAAATGTACTTCTGCTTATGAATATAGAACTACTCATAGAGGAGGTGGAGGGGTTGTGAATCTTGCTGTTTCTCGAAAAGTTGGAAATATTGTTGGCTCCATACCGATTTTTGGGGAGAATGATGCCGAATTAATGATTATAACTGATCTGGGAAAAGTGATTAGGTGTAAGTTAGACAACGTACGAGTTACTGGACGTAACACAAGTGGAGTGATCTTGGTTAAAACTAAAAAAGATGAAAAAGTTGTTTCAGTTTCTCTTGTAAAAAATAAAATTTGTGAAGACGATGAATAAGAGGGTTAATCTTGACTGCGCTTAACTAAGGTTATAGGTGTTGTCTTTTTTCAGTTCTATTTGTAGAATAAGCTCTGTACCGTTCACTTATTTTATTTAGCACTCGTGATAGTAGTTAGTTACAATGGAAACGTTGAGGTTGCTTTACGCACTCTGAAAAAGCGTATGCAGCAAGAACTCTATTTTAGCAAAATGCGCGAGAACAGGTGCTATGAAAGCCCTTCAGCAAAAATACGTAGAAAATGCGCTGACGCAGCAAAACGTAGAAGTAAATTGAGAGCTCGTAGATACGCTTAACCTAAGTGGGTTGCGGTTTACCTTTCTTGAATACTTCCGCTATATTACTTTTTGTGTGTCTTCTTTAGCTTGTGCTAGTACGGATACTAACTGTATTTTTCTCTTGGTCGCATTTGGGAAACCTTGTTGAGAAAAAAGCTTTCAAACCATTGAGCTCCCCTTTTAGAACACGTTCGTCAATTTGTTAGGTAAGGTGGGCTTCTTGCTTTGCTTTAAGTGCCCTATCTACTGAGATTCTGTCGTCAAATACGAAGCATTCTCCTTGCCAGGCTCTACTACTTTCTCCAAATTGCCTTAGGTATTCTAAAATTCCTCCTTCCAACTGATATGCTTGGTCAAAGTTTAAGTAATTCCTTAAATATGCTGTTGCTTTTTCGCATCTGATTCCTCCTGTACAGTACATTGCCACCTTTTTATTTTTTAAATTCTCAGCTTGACTATTCAACCAGGAAGAAAAATCTCGAAAATTTTCTGTTCCTGGATTAACTGCGTTGTCAAAATGTCCCATTTCAAACTCATAATTATTTCTAACATCAATTAAAATTACATCACTTTGAGATATAAAGTCTCGCCACTTTTTTGGCGATACGTATGTTCCTTTTAGGCGAGGCACTTCTAGTTCAGGAAACCCGATACTGACTATTTCTGTCTTAATTCTTATTTTAAGCTTTAGAAAAGGGTTAAAGTCTGCGTAATTTAGATGCATTATCCAATCTTTGCTTGACGTCAAATCTTTAATTTGTCTCACAATTTCTTCAATATTTGAGAAATTTCCGGATAAAGAACAATTTATACCCTCGGGGGCAAGTATTACTGAGCCTTTAATTTGATGCTTTTTTGCTAATAATGTGATTTTCACTTTTAGTGCATCTAAATTGTCATTAGCGAAAAAAGAATAAAAATTGGCTATGCAAAATTTCTTGAATTTCATCTGATGCTATACCGATGGTGTTAATTTTACTGTATACGAGCAATTCACTAGTACAAATTGCACAAAGATTGTAACTTAAGATAACATTTATTATACTAATATTAACACAAAAAGTGTACACTCTGGGTTGAGGTACTTCATTTTAAAGTATTGCACCTCTCAGACAAATTTAAACAAGTGACTCAATCCTGAACATGCAAGAAGAGAAAGATAGCAAAAAAGAAAAGAAAAGTAGCCGCAAGGGCAACTCTTTATACACGGTCTTTCAAGAAGAAGAGAAAAGTCACGGAAAGGGCAGGGGTGATCCTGTGGACAATATAATTGCTAGCAGGCTTGTGCAAAGAAGGCACATGGTAGGAAAGAGTCAAAAAGAGCTTGCTGATTGTGTTGGAGTCAGTATTCAGCAAATTCAAAAGTATGAAAAATCTACTAATAGAATCTCGGGGGGGCGTTTATATAAATTTGCAAAATTCCTTAAGGTACCCATAGAGTACTTTTTTGTTGGTATAGACGAAATGCTTGCTAAAGGCTATAAAAGTGCTTTGGCAGAGGAGCAATCTTTATTTGTAGATAACGTACAAGAAGGATCTTACACAGAAAAAGATGTGATTAATTTGATCAAATCTTACAAGGCTATTAAGGACCGTAATGTACGCAAGAAATTTTTAGAATTGGTACGTTCTGTTGCTGGCATAGCCGGATATGTATAGAATTTTTCATTCTTTATTGTTACTTAACTTTTGCTTTTATCCTCTGTGTTTGGTTGCTCAAACTCGCATAAAAGACATAGCTAATATAGAGGATGTGAGGGAGAATTTCATAATGGGCTATGGCCTTGTAGCCGGTTTAGCAGGTACTGGAGACAATCTCCGCAACATTGCTTTTACAAGACAAGAGTTAGTTTCGCTATTAGACAAGCTTGGCATTAGTGTTCATGGAGCTAATTTAAGAACCAGAAACGTTGCCGCTGTAATTGTCACTGCAAGTCTTCCTTCCTTTGCACGGCCTGGAACAAAAATGGACGTAAGAGTAAGTGCTTTGGGAGATGCCAGTAGTCTTGCAAATGGTGTCCTGCTTCCAACAACACTATTTGGACCAGATGGACTAGTTTACGCTCTTGCACAAGGCGTTGTTTCTGTGCAAAGATTTGTTCCCTCTGCTCAGGAAGTTAGAACGCCAAAATCAGAAACACTAACTAATGGTTTAATACAAGGCGGTGCAATTGTGGAGACTGGAATTGATTTTCAGCTCAAAAATTTAGAGCGAATACGCATAATTCTAAATTCTCCAGACTTTAGTACGGCAACAGCGATTGCTGAGGCAATCAATGACAATCTTGATGGCAACTTAGCCTCTGCACTTGATTCTGGAACAGTTAATGTTTCCATAAAAAAACAGTTTGCACCAGATGTAGTTCAACTCATTTCTAAAATAGAATCCATAAAAATTAAAACCGATTCAAAAGCATCTGTTGTCCTAAATGAAGCTAACGGAACTGTTGTAATGGGCGGCTTTGTTCGAATTAAACCAGTAGCTATTGCTCAAGGAAATCTTGTAATGCAAATAGGTCTTCCTAAGAAAATTAGTCAGAGAGATCGTGCTCGAGGAATCGGAGTTAAAGAACTAAATCAAGGTGCTACTCTGAGCGAAGTTGTTGCAGGATTAAATCAGCTTGGCGTTTTGCCTAAGGATTTAATCGATATTATGAGAGGCATAAAGGCAGCTGGAGCTTTAGATGCATCAATAGAAGTTAGTAGATAAAGAGCGCCATCGTATAGAAGAGCCAAAAAGGATTTAAAGAAAAAATGTTGTTGGGTGCTCACAAAACTAACCAATGGTGCAGCGTGATCTTTATGAGAAGCAATTTTTTATTTATCTTTCATCATGATGGTTGATTCTCATTGTCATTTAAATATGCTTGCATCTGAGGCAAAAAAAATAATAGAAAGGGCTTGGATAGAAGGCGTTCAATACATGCAGACTATTTGCACAAAGAAATCTGACATTCCTGAGATTTTAGACATTGTTGGTCAGCATGAAAATATTTTTGGTTCTATTGGCATTCATCCCAATGACGTCTCTAAGGAGGAAATGCTTATGACAGAGCAAATTCTTGAATATATAAATGACAATCCAAAAATTATAGGAATTGGTGAAACTGGCTTAGATTTTTTTCGCCAAAACGATTCAGTATTACAACAAGAATCTTTCGCGTATCACATTAGCGCAGCTCAAAAAAGTGGATTGCCTGTTATAATTCATTCTCGCAATGCGGACGCTCAGATATCTCAAATACTAAAAAGTGAGATGCTTACCTCGCATTTTAGGTTTCTAATTCATTGTTTTACTGGAGACAAAGATTTTTTAGAGTCAATTTTAGATCTTGAGGGTTATATTTCTATTTCTGGCATTGTCACATTTAAAAATGCATATTCTCTTCAAGATATTGTTAGCTACGTGCCAATTGACAGGTTATTGATAGAGACGGACTCTCCTTATCTTGCTCCTGTGCCTTATAGGGGCAGAGAAAATGAGCCTTCTTTTCTTCCATATGTTGCAGAAAAAATTGCCCAATTAAAACGTATCCCTTTGAAGGAGGTAGTAGATAGTACCTCGAGTAACTTTTTTACTTTATTTAGCCGTGCAAGACAGAACCTCTCAAATCATTTAGACCGAGATAATTTATAGATGTGAAAAACGATTATGATGTAATCATCATTTGTGGCCCAACTGCAAGCGGCAAATCTTCCTTTGCCATTTCTATTGCTGATTCGATAGGCGGAGTAATCATCAATGCTGATAGTGCTCAGCTTTATAAAAATTTAACTATCCTTACTGCTTCTCCAAGTTTTTTGGACAAGGAAAAGGTTGGCCATCTTTTGTATAATTTCTTGAATCTGCAAGAAAATTTTTCTGTTGCGTCTTATTTGATTAAAGCAACAAAAACTATAGAGGAGGCAATTGACAACAGCAAGATTCCTATAGTAGTGGGTGGCAGTGGTCTTTACATATCGACTTTACTAAAAGGTATTCACGAACTGCCTGTAATCAGCCCAGGTGTGCTTGGGAAAATAAATACATACGTACAAAAACTTGGAATAGAAAGCTTGTATAAAAAACTTGTAGACATTGACCCAGTTTTTGCTAGCAAAGTTAAGCCTCAAGATTCTTATCGTATCGCAAGAGGATACGGAATATTTCTTCAGTCTGGACAAAATTTTTCTTCATTTTTAAACAAATCTGTGTGGAATCCTTTAGAGAAGTACAAAAAAAAAGTTATCTTGCTGCAGCCCGAGCGTAGTTTTCTTTATAAAATGGTTAATGACAGATTTGATGCAATGATTAATTCCGGAGCTATTGAGGAAGTAAAGACCATAATGAACCTCAAAGACGAAAATTCGATAAGGCGCTCTATGCGGGTGATAGGGTTTAGAGAGATATTTAATTACTTAAAGGGGACGATTGAATACAAAGATGCAATTGATCTCGCCAAGCAAAACAGCAGGAATTATGCAAAAAGACAAATTACTTGGTTTTCCAACAAGCTTTTAGAAAAGCTGGTATTTCAATATGAAAGCTTTAAAGAGTTGGAACAATTTTCCTACACTAAGGATTTTTAGAAATAGATCGATTGGTTGAATTAAGTTTTTTTATAATCAAATTTGAGTTTTGTGCTGAATATTCTTTTATTATCAGTTCGTTATTGGAAAAAAGTTTTTTACGCCATAGTCGGATATTTGATGCCTGCTAGCTGTCTCTCATGTCGTGCTTTAGTTTGGAGTAGTGGGGGGCTATGCTGCGTTTGTTGGCAAAAATGTGTATTTATCAGCGATCTTCACTGCTTTAAATGCGGAAGATTAGCGAGATATCAGGGTCTTATGTGTGGTTTTTGTGTAAAAGAGCCTCCTTTTTATGATAGCGCTCGATCTTTGATCGATTTTAATTTCGTCAGCAAACGTTTTATTCATGAACTTAAATATAGTGATCGTACCGACTTAATTCATTTTTTTGCTAAATTATTGGCCAGTACTTATGCGAACTTTATTGAAGATATTGACATCATCATTCCTGTACCGATGCATTTTTTTAGAAGAATAATTCGATCATACAATCAGGCTCAGATTCTTGCTCTTGCATTGGCTGATCAGACAAAAAAGCAGTTTGCTCCGTTTATATTGAAAAAATCTAGGTTTACTCCTACGCAAACTTCTCTCAATAGAAAAGAGCGTAAGAAAAATCTCAAGGGTAGTTTTGAGACATATCGCACTGAATCTCTTAAAGGAAAAAATGTTCTTTTAGTGGATGATGTGATGACTACGGGAAGTACAGTGAATTTTTGCTCAAGGGCTTTAAAAGCATCTGGGGCTTCTTGTGTAAAGGTTTTGACCATAGCGTCAGTAAGGTAGATGTGCCAGTCGATACCGTAAGGAAAATAGAGCTTTAAAGCGAAATGACTTA
The DNA here is from genome assembly GCA_903952265.1 of uncultured Rickettsiales bacterium. Classification (GTDB taxonomy): domain Bacteria; phylum Pseudomonadota; class Alphaproteobacteria; order Rickettsiales; family Rickettsiaceae; genus CAJBEU01. Next base: position 42,863 of record CAJBEU010000001.1, read on the forward strand.
CAAAAATTTATCACCAAGAGAAAGGTGATCGCATTGGTAAGGCATAGAGGGGGATAAGGCAGATTGCTCTAAGCAAAAAACAGAGACTGAGGGAACTTAAGTTCAAGACTGCCCAGTAAATCACTCTAAAACTTTTATCTCAGATTTAGCACAGAAAAGATCTAGACTAGGTGCAAACTTGGGAGAGCTCTAGCAGATGCTACACGGCCCTCTTTTTGAAACTATTCTGAATTTTTTCTTCTAATTCCAAGGAAGCGCAGCAAATACACGAAAAGATTTATCACATCTAAATAAAGCATGAACGCTCCAACCAAAGATGCTTTGCTTGCCTGGGTGGGTCCACTATTTTCCAAAGTAGCATAGTAATAATTTTTGATCTTCTGAGTATCGTAAGCTATGAGACCAGTAAATACTAAGACCCCGACTAGAGAGGCGATGAAGTCTACAGCAGGGCTTTGTAGGAACATGTTAACTAAGAAAGCTAGTAATAGGCCCCAAACACCCATTATAAGAAATGAACCAAGCTCAGTTAGATCTCTTTTAGTTGCATGCCCATATATGCTCATTCCGGCAAACAGTGCAGCGCATACTAAAAATGTCAAGGCTATGGATTCTCCAGTATATACCATTCCCAGAGAGGCGAGAGACATTCCGGTAAGCGTGGAGTAAACCCAGAACAGATTTTTTCCTCTTTCTATGGTCAAAGAATCTTGTCTTGAGAAAAAGTACATTCCTATAAGAACGGGAGAAAATGATAATACCATGCCTATTGGAGTAAATCCTACTTCATGCCCTGTGCTAGTTGAAAACATCAAATTTCTGAGCGGATCTAGGTATATTGTAAGAAAAGCGGCAACAGCAGATATTGCAAGACCCGCGCACATGTAGTTATATACTCTAAGAACGTAATCTCTTAGACCGGAATCAATTACTCCTTCTGAGGAATATCTTTTTGTTTTTTCTGACATGTCAGCTACTTAAAAATGCATTTGGTTACGATATATCTAAAACGATTCATTCTAGCCCTAGGGTAAAAAACTTGCAAGTCCTCTTGCGCATATTTTAGCCCATTGCTTTGCTCAACTTTACATTTGTTTTTTTATTACGATCAATAGCTTGCCTGTGAACAATAATTTTTACTGAACACTTTAGACCCTGAATTAATAGGTGCGATTTATGCGTGGCTCAAATATACCTAGTAGATACGATTTTGTGTTAATCGAGGCAAAAACACGTGAATTTTGGAAACAAAAACTCATCTCGCAATGGAATCCAGAACTAGACAGGGAGGAAAATTTTGTTATAGATACTCCTCCTCCTACAATTTCTGGACATCTGCACATGGGTCACGTTCTTAGTTATTGCCACACTGATTTCATCGCAAGATTTAAAAGGATGACAGGGAAAAATGTTTTTTATCCAATGGGCTTTGATAATAACGGACTGCCAACTGAGAGATTGGTGGAAAAAATAAAAGGTATAAAGGCTAAAGATTTGCCAAGATCAGAATTTACTAAAATGTGTAGAGAGTTGATCAATGAGGAAATGCCCAAATTTCATGCTCTGTTTGAAGAGCTTGCTTTGTCTGTTGACTGGTCTTTGTCCTATTCTACGGCAAGCCCGGAAAGCTCTAGATTTTCCCAAATGTCATTTCTAGATTTAGTACAAAAAGGAGAAATATATCAGGAAGAACAGGCAGTTTTTTGGGATCCTGTAGATGGTACGACTACTTCTCATTCTGAAGTTGAGGAAAAAGAACAAGTTTCATTGATTTATGACATTGCTTTTGATTTACTTAAAGACACAAATAAAGTTGTCATTGCAACTACTAGACCAGAGTTACTAGCTGCATGCGTTGCAATTTTCTATCATCCTTTGGATCAGCGATATCAGCATTTAGAGTCTAAATTTGCAATCACTCCTTTATTTGGAGTTAGGGTTCCAATTCTTGCGGACGAAGACGTTATTCCTTCAAAGGGCACCGGATTAGTTATGTGTTGCACTTTTGGAGACATGCTCGACGTTGCTTGGTGGAAAAAACACAACTTACCATTGCGACAGACTTTAAATTCTAGCGGCAAAATTGGTGAAATTGATTTTGAATCTATTTCTTTAAATGCTTTAGTTGCTAGGGAAAATTTTGCAAGACTTAAAGGCCTCTACGTTAAAGACGCCAGAAAAGAGATTACAAATTTGCTACAGGAAGAAGGGCGATTGATTGATCAAAAAAAAGTGCAAAATATGGTTAAGTGCGCAGAAAGGTCTGGAGCTCCTTTAGAGATCAGAGTGACAAAGCAATGGTTTATAAAAACTTTGGTCCACAAAGAGGCGCTCTTAAATCAAGCCTCAAAGATAACCTGGCATCCAGAAGGTATGAAAGCAAGGTTGGAAGCTTGGATTCAGGGCTTGTCTACGGATTGGTGTATTAGTCGCCAGAGATTTTTTGGCGTGGCTTTACCTGTTTGGTACTTAAAGTCTAGTGGTGAGCCTATATTTCCTAGGATGCAAGATTTGCCTGTTGATCCTTTTGTGGATCTTCCAATGGGATATAGTAGAGAAGAAGTTGTTGGAGATTTAGATGTTATGGATACTTGGGCCACTAGCTGTATTTCTCCTCAAATTAATGCTTTTGGTATTTCTGAACCCCTTGCTTTGAACCTGGATAGATATTTTAGACTTTTTCCTGCAGACATGCGCCCTCAGGGTCACGAAATCATTAGAACTTGGGCTTTTGGCACGATACTTAAGTCTTACTTGCATTCCAAATCTATTCCTTGGAAGAGCATAATGATTAGTGGATGGTGTCTTGCTGAGGACAAGCAAAAAATGTCCAAATCTCGTGGCAACATTGTGACTCCTGCAAAAATTTTGTCCGAATATGGTGCAGATGTTGTAAGGTATTGGAGTGCAAGTGCAAAACTTGGGGGCAATACTGTTTTTTCTAAAGATATGCTAGAAGAAGGTAGAAAACTTATAACAAAGCTTTGGAACGCTGCAAGATTTTGTTTAATTAACACCGACGAGCTGACTATAGAAAGTTCTTTAGAAAAAAAGGTGTGGGGTCAGGTGTGCTGTTTTTCTGACCTTTGGATACTGAGTAGGCTTGACGAGACTATAAAGGAGGTTTCTCAAAATTTTGAGAAATTTCAATATCATCTAGCAAAACAAAATGTTGTAGCCTACTTTAAAAGAGAATTTTGTGACAGATATATAGAGCTGGTAAAAGCTAGGGCTTTAGGTCAGAATCATACTTGGAAGAAAAGTGCTCAGATAACTTTGCACTTTTGCATTAGTTCTATACTAAAGCTTTTTGCACCTTTTTTCCCTTACGTCACAGAAGAGCTTTTTGCGTACTTTGATAAAAGTGGTGCATCTATACATGCCAAAGGCCAGTGGCCATCTTTGAATGGAAAATTAACTAAAGCCTCTGATGTTTTACCTTCAATGGAGGTTGCTCTGAGCGTGCTTGATCTTGTTAATAGGGCTAAACAGGCTTCTCCCGGACGGGCTTTAGGAGCTTTGTATTTGCATCTTGGTTCTGAGTCTATGCCACAAGATTTGATCTTTGATCTAAAAAGCACTCTTTCTGTCAAAGATTTATTTCTGTGTTCTTTTGAAAAAGATTTTCCAATAGATCTGGTTGTAGCTAAAAACCAATTTTGCTCAGTTGCTGTAGAATTTTTATCGTAGTATCATGTGTGATTAATGTTTTTAAAAATGATAGTTGCATTTTGTTAAGAAATGAGGAGACTCAGTTATTCCTTTTTTCTTGACTTTGTTGAAAAAGAATTTTGATAGGTGTGATTTATCTCTCTTTTGTATTAGAATTTCTACCTTTTAGAGCTTTTTCAATTTTTGAAGTTGTTTGTGGGAATACTTTTTACATTTCTTTTTCTCAACAGAACAGTTTTGCTCTTGTTGCGAATCCTTTACGGAGCTGCGTTGGATAGATAGTTACCAATAAAAAATTTACATTAGAATTAATTTGGTTTTTTTTGCATGATTTTAGCTGGTCAGATGAATAAAATGAGAAAAAATTTCGGCAGTAAATCTTCGAGTCATCTAGACTTGGATCTTGCGGATATGCAAATCTCTTCCTATATGGATCATTTTTTGCAATTCAACACTCCCGTTACAGAGAGGAAAAATTCTGGCTTACAAGCCATGCTTACCTCCATGTTTCCTATTAAGGATTCCGCCAACAGTATCATTCTGGACTTTGTTCAGTATCGTTTTGAAAACTGTAAGTATGACGTTCGCGAATGCAAAGCTCGTGGAATAAGCTATGTTGCACATATGAAGGTTTTGCTGCGTCTTAAAATTTTTGTTTACGATGAAAACTTAAAGGCAAACGTAGAAAAGTGTACAAAAGAGCAAGAAGTGCTTCTCTGCGACATACCCTTAATGACTGATTCTGGGACTTTTATCATTAATGGAGTGGAAAAAGTTGTTGTGGCCCAAATGCACCGATCTCCTGGTGTATTTTTCAATAGCGACGAAAGTAAATTGTACAGCTCTTTAGGAAAAGCTCTATATTTTGCTAGAGTAATTCCTTACAGGGGATCTTGGCTTGATTTTGAGTTTGACTCAAAAGACATCATGTATTTTCGCATAGACAAACGCAGGAAATTACATGTGACTACTTTGCTTCGTGCTCTTGGAATGGATTGGGATGAAATTTTATCATTTTATTATTCCAAAATTGAATACGAATTTGGTCCTAGAGGGTGGGAAACTGATTTTGATCCAAAAAACGTCAAGTCTCATAGTCTCAAGAAAGACTTAGTCAATTCCAAAACCGGAGAAGTTTTCGCAAATTCTGGGCAAAGAATGACTCAATGGATCGCATCCCAGATGAGAGAGAAAGGCAATACTCGAGTTTTAGTCGACCTTGAAGATATTAAGGGAGCTTATCTGGGAGAAAAATTAACAGGAAAAGATGGACAGATAATTTTAGAAACTGGAAGTCAGATTGATGATGCCGCTTTGTCTTTGATAGAGCAAAATGGCGTAAAAAAGATATTTACCTTACTTGTAGATGAGGAGAGGGGTCCATATATTAGGGATACTCTTTTTGCGGACAAAAATCTTGATCGAGAAACAGCCTTAATTGCAATTTGCAGAGTTTTGCGACCTGGAGAATTTGCTACCGCAGAAGCCGGTAAAGCTTTGATAGATTCTCTGTTTTTTGATAAAGACCAATACGATCTTTCAACGGTTGGTCGCATAAAACTGAATTCAAAGTTAAATCTTTGCATAGCTGAAGATACTTCTGTTTTGACGATTCAAGACATTAAGCATGTTATCAAAGTTCTTGCCGAGGCAAGGGATGGTCGTGCTGAGATTGACGACGTAGACCATTTGGGAGTAAGACGCGCCAGAACTCCTGGAGAATTAGTAGAAAATCAATTTAGGGCAGGACTTCTAAAGGTGCAAAAAGGTGTTTTAGAGCGCGTTTCTATGCTTGCTGATCTAGAAGCTACTATGCCTCAGGAATTTGTTAATACTAGATTGTTATCTAGCTCGCTTAGGGAGTTTTTCAATACTTCTCAGCTATGTCAATTTATGGATCAAACAAATCCTTTGGCAGAAATTACTCACAAAAGACGTCTTTCCGCGCTAGGCCCTGGAGGTGTAAATAGAGAAAGGGCTGGTCTTGAAATAAGGGATGTGCATACAACTCACTATGGCAAAATTTGCCCAATTGAAACTCCAGAGGGGCAAAATATAGGTTTAATTAGTTCTCTTACGACGTATGCCAGAATAAATTCTCACGGATTTATAGAGACTCCGTATAAGGTTGTGAAAGACGGCAGAGTTACTCAGGATATAGTATATCTTTCTGCTCTTGAAGAAGAAAATAGTAACATAGCTCAGGCAAATGTAAGGCTTGGATTGCAAGGAGAGTTGCTGGATCAGTCTATCTTGTGTAGATGTAGTGGAAACTTTGTTTCTGTGCCCGCTTCGGACGTTCATTTTGTGTGTCTAAATAACATGCAAGTGGTTTCTATTGCTGCGGCATTAATTCCTTTTTTAGAAAATAATGATGCTAACAGAGCGCTAATGGGATCTAACATGCAAAGACAGGCTGTGCCTTTGCTAAAATCAGAAGCTCCATTTGTTGGAACTGGAGTAGAGGGCTTGATATCAAGAAATTCTAGCACGTTTTTAACGGCTGCTAGAGATGGAATCATAGAATATTCAGATAGCGAACGTATTATTTTTAGTTCTTACGATGAAAATAAAGGAATAAAAGTAGATGTGTATAGCCTCTCAAAATTTGAACGATCAAATTATAACACTTGTATCAATCAAAGACCTTTGGTGCGTGCTGGCCAACTTGTAAATAAAGGTGATTTTCTGGCTGATGGACCAAGTCTTGACAAAGGCGAATTAGCTCTTGGTAGAAACGTACTAATAGCATTCTTGCCTTTTAAGGGCTATACATTTGAGGATTCCATCGTGATATCTGAAAGGTTGGTTAAAGAAGACGTATTTACTTCTATTAGAATAGAAGAGTTAGAAGTTGTTGTAAGAGATACAAGGCTTGGCCCTGAAGAGATAACCAGGGATCTTCTCAATGTCAGTGAAGAACATCTATCTCATTTAGACGAGGTTGGAATAGTAAATATCGGAGCCAGAGTTTCTCCTGGTGATGTTCTTGTGGGTAAAGTTACTCCCAAAAGTGAAGCCTTAGTTACTCCAGAAGAGAAGCTTTTAAGAGCCATATTTGGAGAAAAGGCGCATGATGTTTCAGACTCTTCTCTTTGTGTGCCCTCTGGTATTCATGGAACTGTTATAGACGTTAGAATATTTACCAGACGGGGCGTTGAAAAAGATCAAAGGAGTCTCTTGCTTGAAAGGCAAAAGACTGAAGCACTTCTTAAAGATTATGATGATGAAAGTAAAATAGCGGAGAATTTTATTATTAAGCGCCTTAGCATTCTCCTAGAGGGACAAAAGATTGATCGCTCTATAAGCGCGGTTTCTTCAAAAGAGCCTTTCATTACGTCTTCCTTCTTAAAGTCTATTGATTCTGAAAGATGGTGGGATATAGCTTTAGAGGATAAAGAGGTGGCTAAAAAGGTTTTATCACTCAAAGAACAACGCGCCAAAGTTCGAAAAGAATTGCGCAGCAGGCTTAATGATAGTATTGCAAAGTTGCAAACAGGAGATGAGTTGCCTCAGGGTGCTTTAAAAGTTGTCAAAGTGTTTATTGCTACAAAATGCAAGTTGCAGCCTGGAGACAAAATGTCAGGAAGGCATGGTAACAAAGGGGTAATTTCCACTATAGTGCCTGAAGAGGATATGCCTTTCTTGGAAGATGGTACTGTTGTTGACGTAGTGCTTAATTCTCTCGGGATACCTTCTCGTATGAACATAGGTCAAGTATTGGAGACTCATTTGGGTTGGGCGAGCTCTAATTTGGGAAAAAGGTTTGCAGAAGCTGTTGATTCGATTTCTGAATCAAAGATTGAGTTGACTAGAAAGCTTGTAAGAGATGTATATGAGCCTGAGATTGAATCCAGCTTGTCTGATCAAGAGATAATGAATCTTGCTTCTCAGCTCAGAAAAGGCGTGCATTTTGCGACGCCTGTGTTTGATGGTGCAAAAATTGATGACATAAAACGTATGCTTGCAATTGCTGGCGTGGATGTTAGTGGGCAATCAGTCCTCATTGATGGTAGCACCGGAGAGAGGTTGGATCGCAAAGTCACCGTAGGGTTTCAGTATTTGCTCAAGCTGCATCATCTTGTCGAAAACAAATTTCATGCTCGTTCCGTAGGTCCGTATAGTCTTATTACTCAGCAGCCATTAGGAGGAAAAATGCATTTTGGTGGACAAAGACTTGGAGAGATGGAATGTTGGGCGCTTCAGGCATATGGAGCAGCCTATACTCTGCAAGAGATGCTTACTGTAAAATCTGACGATGTAGTTGGTAGAACCAAAATGTATGAATCTATTGCTAAAGGAGATCACGCTTTTCATTGTGGCGTACCAGAGTCTTTTAACGTGATGGTAAAAGAGCTGCAATCCTTATGCCTTGACGTAAGACTTGAAAGTAAGGATGACGCGGCAAATAAATGACTATGTTTTTGCCAATTAAGTTTGATTGGCAAAAATGTATAGCTGAATTGAGTTCATAGAAACAGTTTTTTTATTACTTTTTTATTTAAGTAAAATATGTTTGAAAGAAATTTTGCTCGCTCTAGAGAAGATTCGGATACTCCGAATAACTTTGATCTTATAAAGATAGGTATTGCAAGTCCTGAGGTTATTGAATCTTGGTCTTACGGAGAAGTTACCAAGCCAGAAACCATAAATTATAGGACCTTTAAACCTGAAAGAGGGGGGCTGTTTTGCTCAAGAATATTTGGACCAGTTAAAGACTACGAATGTCTTTGTGGAAAATACAAGCGCTTAAAAAATAAAGGCGTTGTGTGTCACAAATGTGGAGTAGAGGTAACCGTATCTAGAGTACGTCGCGAAAGAATGGGGCACATTACTTTAGCTGCACCTGTGGTACACGTATGGTTTTTAAGATCGGCTCCTTCTCGTATAGGCTCTTTGCTTGGCATGTCCATGAAGGACCTGGAGAGAATATTGTATTTTGAATCTTACGTGGTTGTGGACCCAGGATCCACAAACCTCAAAGCCTATACCTTGCTTACAGAGCAAGAGCTATTTGAAGCTCAAGATCAGCTCGGAATGGATTCTTTTACTGCGGCAATTGGAGGAGAAGCAATTGAAATGCTTCTCAAAAATTTGGACCTGCAGAAACTTCTAGAGTCTTTAAGAGAAGAGCTTGCAAATTGTGGATCCGAGCTAAAGCGTAAAAAAATTATTAGATCACTCAAAATTGTTGATAATTTTGTTGAGTCAAATAACAAACCAGAGTGGATGATGATCAAGGTTTTGCCGGTTCTTCCTCCTCAATTACGCCCCTTAGTGCCACTTGAAGGTGGAAGGTTTGCAACCTCAGATCTAAACGATCTGTACAGAAGGGTTCTAAATCGCAACAATCGTTTAAAAAGACTTCTAGATCTTAAAGCGCCTGACATAATTGTTCGCAATGAAAAGAGGATGCTTCAAGAGGCTGTGGACGCTCTTCTTGATAATAGTCGTGGAGATAAAATTCTAAAAGGGGCAGGGCGTAGACCACTAAAGTCTATAGCCGATATGCTAAAAGGTAAGCACGGAAGATTTAGGCAAAATCTTTTAGGAAAAAGGGTGGATTATTCTGGAAGATCGGTGATTGTGGTTGGGCCTAAGCTAAAATTACATCAGTGCGGCATACCAAAGCGTATGGCTTTGGAGCTTTTCAAACCTTTTGTTTACGCAAGACTTGTAGGATATGGTCTTGCAAGCACGATTAAGGCTGCCAAAAAGATGGTCGAAAGTGCAAAACCTGAAGTTTGGGACATATTAGAGGAAGTAATTTGTGAGCATCCTGTTTTACTAAATCGTGCTCCTACTTTACATAGATTGGGTATTCAGGCCTTTGAGCCCGTGCTTACTGAAGACCAGGCTATTCATTTGCATCCGCTTGTTTGTACTGCTTTCAACGCAGACTTTGACGGAGATCAAATGGCTGTCCATATTCCTCTTTCAATCGAGGCTCAGGTTGAATCTCGAGTTTTAATGATGTCTTCTAACAACATTTTGAGTGCTGCAAATGGAAGTCCTGTGACGGTTCCTGATCAAGATATCGTGTTAGGCCTGTATTATATGACAATGGCAATTGCCTCTGATTCTCTTAAAGCTTTTGGGTCTGTAGAAGAGATAGAGTACGCGATGCAGTTTGAGGCAAATCTAGGGTTACACACAAAAATATTGTATAGAATGAAAAACTCAGAGGGAAAGAACTCTCTAGTTGAGACTACTTTGGGAAGATTATATCTATTTAATTTACTACCAAATCACCCTGAGCTACCTTTTTCTTTAGTGAATAAACTTGTTTCCAAAAAGGATATTTCAAATTTGGTGCGAATTGTTCATAGATGTTGTGGTCCAAAAGCCACTGTGGTTTTTCTGGATCAAGTGATGGCGCTTGGATTTAAATATTCTTGTCAATCTGGTATTTCTTGGGGAATGGACGATATGGTAGTGCCTGTTTCTAGAATGGAATATATTAATGAGACGCAAAAAGAGGTTGGAGAGTTTGAATCTCAATATAATGATGGGTTAATTACTCAAGGGGAAAAATACAACAAGACTCTTGACTCTTGGTCTCAGTGTACGGAGCGGGTGACGGATGCTCTAATGAAAACTATAGAGTTTAAAGACGGAGCAATCAACAGCACTCAAGACGTTAACTCTGTATATATTATGGCTGACTCTGGTGCTAGAGGATCTGTTGCCCAAATCAAGCAGATATCTGGTATGAGGGGGTTGATGGCAAAACCTTCTGGTGAAATTATGGAAACTCCTATTATCTCCAATTTTCGAGATGGACTTACCGTGTTTGAGTACTTTAACTCTACTCACGGAGCAAGAAAAGGTTTGGCTGATACTGCTTTAAAAACTGCTAACTCTGGTTACTTAACTAGACGTCTTGTTGATGTATCTCTGGATTGTGTTGTCACCAAAGATGATTGCGGCACAGAAAACGGGCTACTGATTCGTAATTTGTTTAGTGATGGAAGAATTATTATATCTTTAGAGGAACGGATTTTGGGTAGGGTTGTTGCACAAGATATTTTTGACTCAAAAGGGAGCTTGATTATATCAAAGGGAGGTCTTTTAGAAGGACATCACCTTCCTGTTTTATCAGAAGCCGGAGTTCAAAATGTTAAGGTTAGGTCAGTTTTGACATGTCAGAACACCAAGGGAGTATGTGCTGCATGTTATGGTAAAGATCTTTCGACTGGAAGATTGGTTTCTGTAGGTTCTGCAGTAGGAGTAATTGCTGCTCAATCAATTGGAGAGCCAGGTACACAGCTTACTATGAGAACCTTCCATATAGGTGGTGCTGCAACTCGTTCTGTTGAGGCATCCTCTCTGGAAAGTAGCGTATCTGGAAAACTCAACGTTGAAGATGGGCAGTGGAGTATCAATTCTTTAGGCCAAAAGGTTATTATAAACAGATCTTGTGAAATCTTTGTAACTTCAAATGAAGGCAAAGAGCTTGCAAGGTATAGAACTCCGTATGGATCTGTTTTACTCAAAAATGCGGGAGATCACGTAGAGGTTGGGGATAAGTTATCTGAATGGGACGCATACACAGTTCCTATTGTTGCAGACTCTGAAGGGGTTGTGTCTTTTGTGGACATGATAGAAGGAGTAACAATTAGAAGTACTACCGATCTTGATACAGGAGTGTCCAAGAAAATTGTTATAGAGAGCAGGGGTGCTTCTAACTTTGCTCCTAGAGTGGAGATTCATGCCCTAGTTGCTGCAAAGCGTACTTCAGTATCCTATATTCCTATTAACTCAATGCTTTTGGTTGAGAACGGAGAATCGATAAAAGCTGGGGATGTAATCGCTCGTGTTCCAAAAGAATTTACAAAGACTAGGGATATTACAGGCGGACTACCTCGTGTTGCCGAAATTTTTGAAGCCAGAAAACCTAAAGATTACTCTTTGATGGCAGAGTTTGATGGGGTGATAGAGTTTGGTAAAGACTATAGAAGTAAAAGAACAGTAATTCTACGCAGAGAAGATGGAATTGGTGAAATTGAGTATGTTGTACCTAAAGACCGATATATTTCCGTTACTGATGGAGAGATGGTAAAGAGGGGCAACGTCATAGTTGACGGGCAGCCAGTTCTACAAGACATCTTGCGAATAAAAGGAGTAGAGGCTCTTGCCGAGTATATGGTCTCTGAAATTCAAGCTGTATATAGGCTTCAAGGAGTTAAAGTGGACGATAAGCATATAGAGATTGTGATAAAGCAAATGCTTCAAAAGATTCAAATTACAGATCCAGGAGATACCACTTTCTTTGCAGAAGAAAGAGTAGACTGTAGGGAATTTGACATTGTCAATGCCAAAATGTTAGCTAGAGGCATGCGTCCTGCTAAAGGGCAGATTGTGATTTCTGGTATAACCAAAGCTGCAACTCAGACGAGCTCATTTATTTCTGCTGCTGCGTTTCAGGAAACAACTAGAGTTTTGACAGATGCTGCGACTTCTGAAAGAGTGGATGAGTTAGAAAGTATCAAAGAGAGCGTTATTACTGGCAGACTGATTCCAGCAGGAACTGGATTTTTTATCAGAAATTTGAAAAAAGTTGAACAAGATCTTGTTGAATGATCGAATAATGATTTGAGTGATTGGCAAATTAATAGGATAATTGACCTGGTTTCATATTTATATCAAGACCTTTGAAAACTAGGTGAGTCGTGGAAGATCTGCTTCCACGGTTCTAATTGACAAGATTGTTTTTTATGTCTGACTCGCGTTCTATTGCATCTCCTTCTGCTTCTTATTCTACTAAAGCAAATGGGCAAAATTTATTTCAGCAGCATTTGCTTGAGGTAAAGAAAGCTCTTTTGATTGTTTTTGGATTTTCCTTTTGTGTGAATTTGCTTGGGCTAATAACTCCTTTATACTCTTTGCAAATTTTAGATAGGGTTTTGGGTAGCGGCAATTTACAGACTTTGCTGATGCTTAGCCTTATTATGGGGTTGATACACTTTGTCATAGGGCTGCTACAGATTGCTAGGTCTTTTACTCTAATTAAGATTGGCAATTGGTTAGACAGCAACATCTCTCATCTTCTATTTCGTAGAGTCGTTTCTAATGCTGCAATTAACAAAACGATGGCTGGAGGCCAAATTTTAAGGGATTTTCAAGTGGTTAAAATGTTTTTAACTAGTGTAGGAATAAATACTATATTTGACGCTCCTTGGACGATTGCTTATCTTATTGCTCTTTATCTTATTCATCCCTACATGTGTGTAATAGCTGTGGTTGGTGCTATTCTCATAGTGAGTTTTGCCTTTTTCAACGCTTTTGCGACAAAATCTATTCTACAAAAATCTACTGAAAATTCTAATAAGAGTGTCAACAATTTAGAAATGGCTACTCGTAATGCAGAAGTCATAGAGTCTATGGGGATGATGACAAATGTAGCCTCTGTTTGGAGAAAATATCAAATGCAAGCTTTGGACACTCAGTGTGTTGCAAGTTATAGGAACGGAATTATTTCAAATATTTCTGGATTCATTCGTAGTGCAATTCAGATGGCAGTTACTGCATTTGCGGCTTTTGTTATCGTTAGAACACAAAGCGTTGATATGACGACGGGAGGAATGATAGCAAGCTCAATTTTGGTGGGTAAGGCTTTAGCTCCATTTAATAACTTCATTGGATTGTGGCAAAATATTAATGATGCAATAAAAGCTTATGGCAGGGTAAATGCTGTACTAGATGCTCCAGACCTTAGGGACTTAGCAATGCCAATCGCAGTAGATCAAGGTGTTTTAATTGCTGAAAAGGTCTTTTTTTATTATCCGTCTGTTGGTGCTGCAAAGTACACACTACAGGACGTATCTTTTATAGTAGAGCCAGGTGAAATTTTAGCTATCATCGGATCGAGTGCTAGCGGTAAGTCTACTATGGCTAAATTGTTAACTGGGATTTGGAAACCAGCTTATGGCACGATACGTGTGGATGGCTTGGAGGTATATAAGTGGCATAGAGAGACTTTTGGGTCACGCATTGGATATTTGCCTCAAGATGTAGAGCTTTTTAGTGGAACAGTATCAGAGAATATAGCTCGTATGAGTACAGAATTTAATCCAGAGGATGTGATAAATGCGGCAAAGTCAGCTGGAGCACACGAATTAATTTCACGTTTGCAAGACGGGTATGACACAGACGTTGGTATTGGCGGCTCTAAATTGTCTGGAGGCCAAAGGCAACGCATAGCCTTAGCTCGTGCGTTTTATGGTAATCCCAAACTTTTAGTGCTGGATGAGCCAAACGCAAATCTTGATACAGAAGGAGAAGAGGCTCTTGCAAGAGCCTTAGTGAAAGCTAAAGAGTTCAATATATCTTCAATATTTGTGTCTCATAGGTCATCTATATTGTCCATAGCTGACAAAATACTTGTTCTAAATTCGGGAATTGTTACCGCTTATGGCCCTGCTCAAGATGTTTTGGCAAGCATGGTGAGTGAAAATTGAGATAAATAAAAAACTAATTGTATGACAGATAAAAGTCAGGATTTTAGAAGCCATGGTGCTTTACATAGCGGCATCATAGAAGAAAAAATCATCAAGAGAACTTTTTGGAAAGGTTATAGCAAAACCTTTGTGACCAAAGTATTAGAGATTTTTCAGGGTCTTCTTGTTTTTGTGGATCAGTTTGTAGATTTTATAATTAATCGCAACGTTTCAAGGCTCAATGATGTGGTTGTTTATGCAAGACCTCCAATACTGTTTGGTTTGTACGTAATCTTTATTTTTATCATATGTGGAGGATATTGGGCTGTTTTTGCACCTCTTGATAGCGCTGCTCATGCTAATGGTGTTGTTATTGCTACTGTGGATAAACAACGTATTCATCACGTGCAAGGAGGTAAGGTAAGAAAGATCTTTGTAAAGCAAGGGGACATAGTAAATGAAGGTCAAGTGTTGATGGAACTATGTTCTCCAGAAGCTAGGGCCAATTATGAAATCTACTTAAATAATTATTTAGACGTTCTTGCTTGTCAAAACAGGCTTGTTGCTCAAAGAGATGGTGCGGCTCAGATAGCCTTTGATGAAATGCTGGTTAAAAATAGCAAGCAGGAGAGAATCGAAAAACTACTCTCTATTCAAAATAAAATTTTTCGTGAGATGCAAGACTCTCATAAAAATAAAATCAATTTGCACCAGCAAGAAATACAAAAATGCATTCAAAAACGTGACTCCTTAAATGCTCAAATAGAATATGCTAAAGAAAATTTTAAGTTTGTTACTGAGCAACTAAAGGTGAGTTTGCAGCTGGAAAAAGATGGTTTTGCTTCCAGATCCGACTCTGAAAAATTGCTTTCCGAACAAGCAAGGGGCAAATCTATTCTTGCGGATAATCTTGCTAATCAAGCCAACTTAGAAAAGGAAATTTTGTGTCTTGAGATCAAAATTCAGGAAGAGCACAACAATAGGTTTCACTCGATATTAAGAGAGCTAAAGGAGACTCAAAGTAAATTATCCGAGGTTAAAGAGCAGTATAACAGAGTGAAAGAAACTTTTGATTCTCAAATTATAGTATCACCGATGCGAGGTGTTGTGACTTACCTAGTGAGAAAGTCTCTGATTCACCCTCAGTCTGAGATTGGTGGAGTTACTCCAATAAGGAGTCATTTGGTTGTAGAAGCTAAAGTTTCACCTCAAGACATTGGTTCTGTGCGCGTGGGGCAGCAATGTAAGGTAAAATTTACAGCTTTTAAATCAAGAACTTCTCCTTTATTTAATGGTGTAGTGACTTCTATTTCTCCAGATACTATGGAAGAGATTGGTCCTAGAGGAGAAAGAGCGCAATTATACGTTGCAAGATTGGAGATGGATAAAAAAGAGTTGGATGAATTCTTAGAGCCTCGTGGTATGGAACTAATTCCAGGAATGCAGGCATCTGTAAACATTGTTACCGGTACCAGAAGTTTATTTAGGTACTTGATGGATCCTGTGTTAGATCAGACGTTTAAAGCATTTAAGGAAAGATAGGTCCAGAGGGGCTTTCTACCGCTTTTGTTCACCTATTAGCTCATGGCCCCAGCCTGGTTCTTAGAGAATTCGGTCTGCTCCTTAATACAAGGTGCATCTTGTAGTTTTGGTAGCCTAGAAAAGTTCCGTGGCCTTATAAAGGTCTAGACAAACTCTGTGGAAATTTACGTTTTTTTTCTGGCCTATAGCAAGCTAGAAATTTGTTAAAGTTTTTTTTGATCAAAGCCTTGCTGCGTTTAAATATTTTTTGAGCAGCAAGCTAAAAGCTTCGTTATTAAAAATTTTTGCTCCTTATGCAAAAAGATTATGCCAAGTTAAACTGAGCTTTTTATAAAGCTCCACTTAGGGATTTCGAATCTTTAAGCCAAATGCTGGCAATTTTATTGAAAAACCAGAGTGTACAACTGATTGGCCGAACTTTGAGATAAGGTACGGTATTTTAATAAGTTTCGTGAAACTCAAAAGGATCATAGACTAGAAATTGAAGAAAATCACAAAGGTTTATCAGCCTTGAGAGGGTTAGATGCTTGACGCACTAGGAGGAAAACCTGAATTCTGATGCATTCGAAATACTTTGAGCCAAAAGTATTCTATTTTTTTGAGTTGCGGAGGCAGGATTCGAACCTACGACCTTTAGGTTATGAGCCTAACGAGCTTCCAGACTGCTCCACTCCGCGTCACAAGGAGTTTTTAGCACGTAAAGTGCTAAACTGCAAGTTTATTAGCACTAAAAAGAGAGTCCTGCGAATTTTTTCTTGAAAGCATTAACACTTTTGCTTGTTGCTTGAGAATCTGTAAGACCCTTACCGGTCCACGCCGGATGTTCTCTAAAATCTACGTCCATCAAAAACTCAGCTCCTTTGTATGTAGATTTAGTCTCAAATGTATCTTTTCCTATTCTGATCTTAACAGTGGTGTAAGATGGATGAATGTCTTTTTTCATTAAAATTTACCTAAACAATAGCAAGTGGGTGAAGTCTATTTTACGATTTTTTTGAGATCAGGACTTTCTTTATTTCTATCGCTTTTTTAGAAAGTAATGAATCTTTTGCTTGCAATAGATAGTTGTCAAGTCCACCTTTGAGTTCTACGGTCTTTAAAGCATTGGGAGTAATTCGCATTTTTACAAATATCTTTAGCGAATCGCTAAACAATCTTTTTTCATGTAGGTTAGGTCTAAATGTACGGCTGGTTTTGCGTTCTGAGTGAGAAACGTTATGACCATAACGCACACTGGTTGATGTAAGTTCGCAAATTCTGGACATATTGCCTACCTAGTGTTAATAGAAATGAAACCACTATAGCTTGGTATGTTACATAACAAATGCTTTAGGGTCAAGAGTCGCTATGATGAATATGGAGGTAGCTTCGTCAACATGAAAGAATACAAATCAGTAGCAGAATTTAAAAAGGATCATAGTTATGATTTGCTAAACCCCATGATGCGTCAGTATGTGGACATTAAGGCTACTTGTCAGGACAGTCTTTTATTATTTCGCCTTGGAGATTTTTACGAGCTATTTTTTAAAGATGCCGAAATTGCAAGTTCTGTTTTGAATTTGGTTTTGACAAGCAGAGGTAAGGCTTTGGATGAGATTGAAATTCCAATGTGCGGAGTTCCTTATCATGCACTAGAAGGATATTTAGCTAAGCTAGTTGCAGAGGGCTTTACTGTTGCTCTGTGCGAACAGCTAGAATCTCCCTTGGAGGCTAAAAAAAGGGGAGGAAGTAAAGCCTTAGTAAAAAGAGAGATAGTGAGGATTTTTACGCCAAGCACAATCATAGAGGAGTCTATGGTAGACACGGCTCTGCCTAATTATCTCATTTCTTTAGTTGTTAAAGATAGCTCTGATCAGTGTACTTTGTGTTGTGTAGACCTTGGGGCTTGTGACATTGTTGTGCTTGACGTAGAAGCTATCAGTATTGCCTCCGAACTTGAAAAGCTGCAGCCAAAAGAGTTGATTATAAGTAAACGTGACGTTGAAAATGGTAATCTAAACAAAATATTGGAGCCGTTTGGAAGAAAATTACTAATTCAAGATAATAGTTGGTTTGCTGTTAGCAAATCAATCAGGGTAATACAGGATTTTTACGAAATTGCTTCAATAGAGGCAATAGGTCAGCTGAGCAAGAGCCAAATTCAAAGTGTAGGAGTTGTTCTTGAATATCTAAATATTACACAAAAAACGCGTGGGGCTTTACCTATGCCTCAAATTATCAACACTTCTGATTTTATGAGCGTGGACCTTGCAACGCAGCGCAATTTAGAGATCACCTCTTCCAACTCAGAGTCTGGCATTAGTCTGTTTTCGATTTTAAATCGCACTGTTACTAAAGCCGGAAGTCGTTTATTGTATAAATATCTTAAAAACCCCCTCTCTATAATCGATAAAATTAACGAAAGATTAAAAGTTACGGAATTTTTTTACATTAACGAGCCGTTATCAAAAAAAATACACAGTTACCTTCATCTGACAGGAGATCTAGAAAGATCTTTGACAAAAATATCGCTGCATAGATTTGGGCTGCAAGATTTTCTTACAATCAAAACAGGTATTCAAATTGGAAGCAAAATTAAAGAAACTTTTAACAAGTTAGTTGATCTGGACATACCAATTTTGCTGAAAAATATAATTAAGGATATTGTGGACATATCAGAACTGTACAACGAAATTGATTCCTCCATCAAAAAGGAAAATCTGCCTATAAATTTAAATGATGGAGGTTTTATTTGCCCTAATTATCACTCAAGACTTTCCAATTTAAATGCCCTACTCAAACAAAATGCTGAGGAACAGAATTTATTGAGGCTTAAGTACGCAAAAATTACTGGTATTGAGAATCTGAAAATTCAGCAAAATAATCTCATGGGTTTTTTTATTGAGGTTCCACAAAAACAAGCCCACAAGGTGGATACAAATCTTTTTGTGCACAAACAAACTACTACCACATCCGTGCGCTTTAGCACAAAAGAACTTACAGAATTGGAGGTCAATTTTAGAGAAACCAAACATCAGGCTGTAGCTTTAGAGCATGAAATTTTGGTCAGCATAGCTGAGAAAATTAAATCTCAATCGGATAAAATACGTCTTTTAGGGGGAGCGTTTGCTCGTCTGGATGTATTTTGTGCGCTTGCAAGCGTTGCAAAGACTATGGATTACGTGATGCCAACCCTTAAGGCTAAAGGATCAACTTATATTCAAAGGGGCAGACACCCAGTGATAGAGAGTGTTCTTGGACGTTCTGGAGACTGTTTTGTTGCCAATGACTGCATATTTGATGAAGAAAAAAACGTGTGGCTTATTACCGGTCCAAACATGGGTGGAAAAAGCACATTTATGAGGCAAAATGCTCTTATAATTTTTATGGCTCAATTGGGTTCTTTTGTACCAGCCCAAACTGCTGAAATCAAAATAGTGGACAAGCTTTTTTGTAGAATAGGGGCAAATGATGCACTCTCTAAAGGACAATCTACCTTCATGGTAGAAATGTGCGAAACCTCTTCTATTTTAGCTCAAGCTACTCCTGGATCTTTAATAGTTCTTGATGAGGTAGGTAGAGGTACTTCTACTTATGATGGCATCGCAATTGCAGCAGCTTGTGTTGAATACATAGCAAAAAAACTTGGAAGTAGGTGTCTGTTTGCCACTCACTACCATGAGTTAACTCAGCTAGCATCAGTGTTGCCTGGCGTGTCTAACTATACTGTTGAGGTAAAAGAATTTGATGAGAAAATTACCTTTCTGTACTCTATCGTTTCTGGTACAGCTGATAAATCTTATGGAGTTCATGTTGCCAGGATTGCTGGCCTTCCTGCCTCTGTGTTAAACAGAGCAAATGCTATATTAACCAAATTAGAGATACAGCATACAGCAGTTCAGCTTTGCAATAGTCTCGATTGACTTATTTAAACAATATACTTGAAATAATTTAACAATTTTTGACAAAAATTTTACTTGATCTCTTGAACTTTAAATGTGGGTTTCTATATAGATCAATGTGACAGGTCACTTAATTAATAAACAAAATAAAAATGAGGTTTTTTATGAACAACATAGAGCCCCTTTATGAGCGCGTGGTCATTGAACCAATAGAACAGGAAGAAAAAACTGGTGGAGGGTTGATTATTCCTGATACCGCAAAAGACAAGCCTATGCGCGGCAAGGTAATTGCTGTAGGTCATGGATATAGATCCGAAGATGGCAAAATTACTCCGCTAAAAGTAAAAGTTGGAGACGTTGTTGTTTACGGCAAATGGGGCGGTACTGAAGTGAAGCTCAATAACAAAGACTTAGTTGTAATAAAAGAGTCTGAGCTATTTTGCATTATCAAGTAACCATCGTTTGTTCGATTAACTATTAAATTCAATCTAAATAGAGGTTTGTACTATGTCAGTAAAACACATACATTATGGCGGAAAGGCTAGAGAAAAGCTTCTTATCGGTATCAACGCTTTAGCCGATGCGGTAAAAGTTACACTTGGCCCTAAAGGCAGAAATGTTGTAATTGAGCAATCTTATGGTGCTCCTAAAATTACAAAAGATGGGGTAACGGTTGCAAAGTCTATCGAGCTCGAAGATAAGATAGAAAACTCCGGAGCGCAGCTCATTCGATCTGTTGCAAGCAAAACGGCCGATATTGCTGGAGATGGAACAACGACTGCAACAGTTCTTGCTCAAGCAATGGTTCAAGAAGGGCAAAAACACCTAGCAGCTGGTAGAAATCCTATGGACTTAAAGCGCGGTATTGACCTTGCCGTAAAAGCAGTTGCTTCAGAAATTGACAGAATAAGCAAAAAAGTCAGCACTCGCGAAGAGATAGCTCAGGTTGGAACAATTTCAGCAAACAGCGATTCTGAAATTGGTCAAAAAATTGCCGATGCTATGGATAAAGTTGGCAAGGAAGGAGCGATTACCGTTGAAGAGGGCAAGGGAGTGGGATTTGAGGTAGAACTAGTAGAGGGTATGATGTTCGACAGAGGTTATATTTCTCCTCATTTCATCACTAATCCGGAAAAAATGGTTGTAGAGCTTGAAAATCCATACATTTTGATTGTGGACAAAAAGCTTTCTACACTGCAATCCATCGTAAAACTTCTGGAAGCTGTTGTGCAATCCGGGCGTTCTTTATGCATTATTGCTGAGGAAGTGGAAGGCGACGTGCTTGCGACATTAATTGTTAACAAAATACGTATTGGATTAAAAGTCGCTGCAGTAAAAGCTCCTGCGTTTGGAGACAGACGTAAGGCAATGCTAGAAGACATAGCAGTGCTCACTGGTGGTCAAGTGATTACTGATGAGCTGGGAATCAAGCTAGAAAATGTTGGCATCAATATGTTGGGTAGTGCTGGTAGAGTAGTAATCAGCAAGGATGATACAACCATCGTAGATGGTGCTGGTAAAAAGCTTGACATAGATTCCAGAATTCAGCAGATACGCCGTCAGATTGAAGAAGTAGAATCTGAGTACGACAAAGAGAAGCTACAAGAACGTCTTGCAAAGCTTTCAGGTGGTGTTGCGGTTCTTAAAGTTGGAGGACATACAGAAGTAGAAGTAAAAGAGAAAAAAGATAGAGTGGAAGACGCTCTACACGCCACTCGTGCTGCTGTAGAAGAGGGTATCGTGGCAGGTGGTGGATCTGCTTTATTTTATGCTTCTAGAGTGCTCGATAGCCTAAAATCCGAGAATGAAGACCAACAAGCTGGAGTAAACATTCTGAGACGATCTTTAGAATCTCCTGTCCGCCAGATCGCAGAAAATGCAGGAAAAGACGGAGCGCTCGTTGTTGGAGCTTTAAGTGAAAGCAAAGATCATAACTATGGATTTGATGCTCAAAGCATGAAATACGTGGACATGTTTAAAGCTGGAATTATTGACCCTGCAAAAGTTGTCAGAACTGCTTTGCAAGACGCAGCTTCTGTTGCCTCATTGCTTCTTACTACAGAGGTAGTTATTACTGATAAACCTCAAGATAAGGAGTCTTCTGCTGGAGGCCAAAGAGGAGGTATGGGTGGAATGGATTTCTAGAAAATCCTCTATTACAAAGGGAGTCCCAGTTTATATGGGCCTCCCTTTTTTGACGTGACTTTATTGGTTGAAGAACTTGGTGGGAATAATGTTCTTAAAGCTGACTCTTATATAGAGAATAATCCAATTTTTGGATTCATATCTAAAGTTTTTCCATTCCAGGCCCGACTGCACTTCTTTTCTTTTTTACATCAGTTGCGCAACGCGGGCGCTCATCTAATACCTTGATCTAAAACAATTTCAGAGTTTTTAGTTTTTTAAACTTTCGTTTTATTAGAAAAGAACTCTGAGTATGTGCTCCAAGCAGTGATGCAGATTATGATTGCTGCTGCAATCCATATGTTACCAGAGGGAATTTCTCCAAACCAAAGATATCCTACGATTGTAGTAAAGATTATTTCTAGATACCTATAAGGCGCTAAAGAGCTTAGATCCGTGTATTTATAGGCAGTTATCATAAAGAAAAATATAGCATTTCCAGCTACGCTCAAAGCTGTTAAAAGTCCTATTTCTTGTATGTTAGGTGCGTTCCACTCAAAAAAGACTAGGGGAGCAACCATTATTCCACTTAGTAAGGAAGAGAAAAAAATCGAATCTAGCAAAGGTATCGAAGTAGAATTTACCAACATTTTGTTAAATATTTCCATCAATGCAAAAATGCAAGCAGAGCCTGCCAGTGCTACCACATGTATGTCTATTGCTCCTTTTTGTTCTGAGCAAATATATATAGAGCAAAAGGCTATTATTGCCGCTATCCATCTCTGTATTTTAACTTTTTCTTTGAGTAGTATTGCAGCAAAAGCTAAGGTAAATAAGGGTATCGTAAATCCGACTATCGTAGCTATTACAATATGTACCTTTGTGACTCCATAAGTGCACAGCAAGATAGCAGGCACATACATTACGCTTCTTGCAAGATGTACTTTCGTATACTTACCTATTTGCATTTTGCCAATAAATGGCAGTAACAATAGCGCACTAAACATGCATCTTAACGTGACAATTTCTGAGACTGGAAGAGTAAAGCTTAGTTGCTTAGATATTGCATCGGTAAGTCCCATCAAAGTCACGCTAAGTGTAAAGTAAATAGCGCCTAGCATGTGAGCTTTGTTTGATTTAAGCTCTGTATTTAAATTCATTATATTTTTTGGAAAAAGTTTGCAGCAAAAAGCGTTTAACTGGATCTCCCTTTTATGTTAGAAGAACAGTTTTTGTTAAGAATTTTGATTCTTTTTAGATGATTTGGTCTTTTTTGTAAAGGTGCTCGTAAGCTGCATGCGATAAAACTCTTCCTCTTGGTGTGCGATTAATAAATCCTATTTGTATCATATAGGGCTCCATTATGTCTTCTATTGCATCTTTTTGTTCCGATAATGCGGATGCTATGGTTTCTATTCCTACTGGGCCACCCTGATAGTTTTCTGCAATGAACTTTAAGTATTTATAATCATTGCTGTCTAGGCCCTTTTTATCCACTTCTAAATTGTTCAGTGCAAAATCTGCGAGAGACTTATCTATCACATTTTTGTTTTCTGAAACTGCAAAATCTGCAACCCTTCTAAGTAGTCTCAGAGCTATTCTAGGCGTTCCTCTAGAGCGCTTTGCAATTTCTAATGCACCATCTTTTTGTATGTTGATTGAATATACAGCACTAGCTTTTAGTATTATAACTTGTAGGGCGTCTGAAGAATAAAATTCCATTCGCAAGGGTATTCCAAATCGGTCTCTTAAAGGGTTGCTAAGTAGACCAAGTCTTGTCGTTGCTCCTATTAAAGTGAATCGTGGCAAGTTAATTTTTACCGATCTTGCGCTTTGTCCTTGTCCAATTAATATATCCAAAGAGAAATTTTCCATAGCGCTATACAGCACTTCTTCCAGCGCGATATTGATTCTGTGTATTTCATCAATAAATAAGACGTTATTTTCCTTTAAATTTGTAAGTAATCCAGCAAGGTCTGCTGCTTTAG
This sequence comes from uncultured Rickettsiales bacterium, assembly GCA_903952265.1. Taxonomy (GTDB): domain Bacteria; phylum Pseudomonadota; class Alphaproteobacteria; order Rickettsiales; family Rickettsiaceae; genus CAJBEU01. The sequence continues at coordinate 66,509 of CAJBEU010000001.1, forward strand.
AAAGTATCGGCCCAGAGGTTGATTTTATAGGGCTTTGCATTTCTGTTGCAATAATTGATGCCAAGGTAGTCTTGCCAAGACCTGGGGGGCCGCATAGAAGCACGTGATCTAAGGCCTCTTTTCTACTTTTTGCTGCAGATATAAAGACTGATAAATTGTGCTTTAAATGATCTTGACCTATAAAATTTTCTAATGTTTTGGGCTGTACTCTTTGATATGAATCTTCGTCTTTCATTTTGGGGGAGAGCACTGAGTCGTCCGAACTCATGGAAAATAATTTTAAGAGTTAAAAGTATATGGCTCTTATTTTAGAGACAATTTTATTAAATCCTCCAAGGATAGTGTAGAATCTTCAAATTGCTTTTGTACATTTCTCACTTTTTCTAGAGCATCGGTATAGTTAATTCCTAGTGCAGTAAGTGCCAGAGCCGCGTCTACTAGGTTGGAGTTCTGATTTGGGAGTGTGTCTAAAATTTGGTACTCTTTTAGTGCGCTTACTTTGTTTTTAAGCTCCAGAATAATCCTATCTGCAAGCTTTGCTCCAATTCCTGCAACACTGGTAAGTAATGCCTTATCTTTTGTGATTATTGCATTTGATAAATCGTTCGGAGAAAAATGTGACAACATGGACATTGCCATTTTAGTGCCAACTCCACTAACAGATTGTAGCAGAGTGAATGTTGTTTTTTCAATGTGGGTTTCAAAGCCAAAAAAAAGAATGTACTGCTCCCGTATCTGAGAAGAGACAAAAAGGTTGATGATTTGTCCGATAAAAGCTTTGTTTAAGACAGATTTTGTGCTCAATATTTGATATCCAAGACCCTGAGTTAAGACCATCAGGCTGTCTTCGTATATATGGTCTACTGTGCCGATAATTTTTGCTATCATTTTAAGGCAGCTTTACCCAATGGGGATCGGTTGCGTTATATGGAGTTGGAACTAGAATTTTTAGATTTCCGTATATGTCAACCTTATATAATTTCCAAGCTCTGAAGCCATCAACAGCAACCGGATGTTCCAAAGAATAAATTAGGAAATGACCGTTTGGAGACCAGCAATGTCCTTGAATCATTCTGGCAGAGGCAACTATAGTTTCTTTTTGAGTGCGAAGATTTATTACTGCAAGACGAAAGCCTTGACCTCTTAGTATTTTTATACAGGCGACTCTATCTCCTCTTGGGGACCATGTTGGTTCAGCATAAACCCCTTCTGCATTTGGACAAAGAGGCCTTACGTTGGACCCATCAGAGGACATTACGTATAGTTTAGGAGAGCCTGATCTATCTGAGTTAAAGACTATATTTTTTCCATCAGGAGAATAGTTAGGAGAGGTGTTGATAGACATTCCTCTGGTTAATTTTTTTAGACTTTTTGTTGCTATCTCCAATTCAAATATGTGAGTTATTCCTTTGTGTGCAATAGAAAGTAGAGCCTTTGTGCCGTCGTTGGAAAATCTTGGGGCAAAGACGTTGCCCGGTACGCTTGTAAGTAAAATTTCTTCTCCTGAGTAAAGGTTTCTCAGGAATACTTTTGACATTCCTTTTCTAAAATCTGAGTAAATGATTTTATCATTTTGAGGAGAAATTTTGGGGGAGATTGCAACATGTTGTCCATTCGTTAAGTATCTATGATTCTCTCCGTCATGGTCCATTATCGCAATTCTTTTGACGTATGAATTTTGACTACTTTTGCTGATGTACTCCGATACATATGTTATTCTACTATCGAAATATCCATCTTCACCGGTAAGGCATAGATAGATGTTGTTAGCAATTTTGTGAGCAACTCGCCTTACTGAGTTTTTGTGAAATTCAATTAATTTGTGAGATACGCTTTTGCCTAGGACTACATCCCAGATGCGAAAGTTTATTGTGTAAACGTTTGAGGATATTTCACTAATTTTGGCATTTACCAAAATTGTCGCATTGATTTTTTTCCAAGCAGGAAAAAAAGGCGTGCTACTTATTGGAGATAATTGCTCTATGAAAGCTTCTTCAGATATAGTGCTAAACAGTCCTGAGTTATTTAGATCCTGTTTTATGATCGACCTAATCGCTTCTGCCATATTTTGTTGTCCTTGATGGCAGTCAAAGGTATTGATTGCTATAGGAATAGGAGAGTAATTTTTTCCGGAAATTTCTACGTCTATCTGATTTGATAATGCGCTTGAGTATGAAAAAATTGAAAGGATATATAATATCAGGTTAATCATTTTTAGATAACTAGCAGTGCTCCGATTGAGAGAATACAGACTATTGCTAAAAGGCTTCTGTGTCAATTTTGATGCAAGAATGTACTTAAAATAAGGGATATGCAGCTCCATTGACTTTATTAATCAAAGTTTATCTATTGACACTTAGAAGTTGTTATAGCTAGAATCCCCAATAGTGTAGTGCTTTGGGTTTGTAGCTCAGGGGTTAGAGCGCACGCCTGATAAGCGTGAGGTCGGTGGTTCAAGTCCTCCCAAGCCCACCAACTAGTCCTGTGTGTCTTTCTGTTATGCAAAGCTTTTGTGAATAATCCTAAATATAGAGTAATCTTGGCTTCTGCTTCTCCTGCAAGGCTTGACTTACTGAGTAAAATTGCTGGACATACTCCTGAAGTGATGATTTCCGACATAAATGAGGATATACTTCCGAAAGAATTACCAAGAGTGTATGTGGAAAGAGTGGCGGTGGCCAAATTATCCAAGATTTTGAATCAAATCGACTCGGGTTACGTTGTCTCTGCTGACACTGCTGTAGTTTTGGGTCGAAGTATTTTGCCCAAGGCCATAAATGACGAGCTGGTCAAATCTTGTTTGGAGAAAATTTCTGGTAGGCGTCATAGGGTTTACACCAGCATTTGTGTTGCTTTTAAACAGGAAAACTTGCAGGTAGTGAAAAAAACTTGCGTGGTTATGAGTGTGGTAAAGTTTAAGTGCCTTACAGATAAAGAGATAGATTGGTACGTAAAGTCTGGTGAAGGCATAAATAAAGCTGGAGGTTACTCTGTTCAAGGGCTTGCTCAGTGTTTTGTCTCTTTTTTGAGGGGGTCGGTATCGGGTGTTATGGGTCTTCCTCTTCTTGAGTTAAAAAATATGCTTTTGTCGATTGGATACAAAATAACTTAGCGTCACTTTAGTAATTTAGACAAATTCTTTAGGGATTCCTTTGCTAAATTTTTTTATATGGCCGGACATTCTAAATTTAAAAACATACAACATAGAAAGAATGCTCAAGATTTGAGGCGAGCTAAGATTTTTACTAGAGTTGTAAGAGACATACAAAATGCTGCAAAAAGCGGAGGAGGAGATCCTTCCAAAAATCCTCGCTTATATTCTGTTCTTATTCATGCTAAGGGAATTAACTTGCCTAAGGATAGAATAGAAAGAGCAATAAGCAGTGCATTAAACACAAAGGAGCAAGATGATTATATCGAAATGCGATATGAAGGTTTTATTGACGGGATTGCCCTTATAATTGAGGTGTTAACGGATAATCGCAATAGATCTGCTGCTCAAATCAGATCTATTTTTAACAAGTATGAGGCATCGCTTGGTACTGTTGGTTCTGTCTCTTTTTTATTTATGCGCAAAGGGGTAATTTTATACGATTTATCTATTTGCGATTCAGATATTTTTCTTGATGCCGCAATTACCGCTGGTGCTTTGGATGTTGCAAACGACGAGGATCATCATTTTTGTTATACGACTGATCAAACTTTTTGCAATGTTTTGGAAAATTTACAAAAAGCTCTCGGTAATTGCGCTGAGGCTTCGATTCAATGGACTCCTCTTGAGTGCGTGAAAGCTTTTGATGAAGTCACAAAAGAAAAAGTGGAAAGGCTTGTTGAAGCACTGGAAGCTTTAGATGACGTACAAAAAGTAAGTACGAATTTGATGGATGTCTGAATTTTGGATTTTTTGGTATAAAATTCAAGAGTTCGATTTAACCTTAAGAATATCGTTTTTCATATCAACAAAGTAATCAAACCTTTATGACCAACTTAAAAAGTGAAACTCGCGACTTTAGTGCGGAAATAGGCAAGGTTTTGCATTTAATGATCAATTCTCTTTACACAAATAAAGATACTTGTCTGAGAGAGTTGATTTCTAACGCAGCTGATGCTTGTGACAAACTAAGATACTTATCTCAATTTGATCCTGCTTTTTGCAAAAGGCAAGAAGAGTCTAAAATTACGATATGCATTGACAGACAAAATAATAAATTAAGAATCAAAGATTCTGGAATAGGAATGAATAGAGAGGAGCTTTTAAGCTACTTAGGAAGTATTGCAAGCTCGGGCACTCGTCGTTTTTTAGAGCAAATGACAGGAGATAAAAAAAACGATAATACCTTGATAGGTCAGTTTGGAGTTGGCTTTTATTCTGTCTTTATGATAGGAAGCAGAGTTGAGGTGAAAACTTGTAAAGCCGGAGACGATCAAAGCTATCTTTGGACTTCTCAAGGGTTGAGCTCTTATACCATAAGCAATTTAGACGAAAAGTGTGAGGGCACGGAGGTTGTTATATATCTCAAAGAGTTGGAGGACAATTATCTTGATTTTGATTACGTGAAAGGCGTGATATTAAAGTATTCAGACAACATTTCTGTGCCTATCTTTTTAGAAAAATCTGAAAGCGTAGAAAAGACCCAAATTAATAGTGCTACGGCTTTGTGGGCTCTAAATAAATCTGAAATCTCTTCAGAGCAGTATAGAGACTTTTATCAGCGTGTTTTTTATGCAACTGACTTGCCTTGGAAAATTTTGCATAACAAAAACGAAGGTTTTGGTGGATTTACTAATCTGTTGTTTATTCCTTCTGAAAAGACTTTTGATTTATTTTCGTCAGATCGAAAACGTAGGGTCAAATTGTATGTAAAAAGAGTCTTTGTTACAGAAGAGGGAGTAGATTTAATACCTTATTACCTCAGATTTGTTAGGGGCGTTATTGATACAGATAGTGTGTCTCTGAATATTAGTCGCGAGATGATTCAAAATAGCCCGGCTTTGGCTACAATTCAGCGCGTTGTCACGACTAGAATCCTAAAAGTTCTTAAAGAAGCCATGCAATTGGCATTTGAAGAATACAAAGTTTTTTGGAATAATTTTGGTGCCGTTGTAAAGGAGGGGTTATGCGAAGACTCTGCGAATGTAGAAATTCTTTTAGAGTTGTGCTTGTTTTATAGTGCATTAAGTGGTTCTTACGTTACTTTGTCTCAATATTTAGAGAAACAGAATCAAGCGGAAAAAAAAGCTATATACTATATTACCGGAGAGTCTTTGGAGAGTTTATCTAATAGTCCCCAGATAGAGGGGTTTTTAAAGCAAAATGTGGATGTGCTATTGATGATTGATGCTGTGGATAGTTTTTGGCTCAGTATGATAAGTCAGCATAAAGACATTCCTTTTGTATCAGTTGCAAAGTCCAGCGTTGTTCTTCCAAATTCATCTTCTCAGGATTTGGGTGCTTCAAAGGATGCGTCTTCCTCTCTTTGCCAATATTTTAAAGAATGTCTAGGCGCTTTAGTAAAAGACGTGCAAATTTCGAAAAAATTGGTCGATAGTCCTGCTTGTCTTGCTGTAACTGACGGCTCTATGGATTCACGCATGGAGAGGTTTTTATTGTCTCAGAATCACATATCAAGTATATCTGCTAAAGTGATGGAAATTAACTTTGATCACCCTTTAATTCGGCAAATTAATTCTAAGGTACTAGAAGGGAGCTGTGATGAATCTACTAAAGATCTTGTATTGATACTATTTGACCAAGTTTTGCTTTCAGAAGGGGATCAAATCAGGGATGTGAGGGCATTTTGCAGAAGGATCAACGACTTGGTTATAAAAGGCTAATTTTTTTTCAATTATAAAGCAGATCTGGATTCATTGAAATTTCTGACCTGTCTTATCTTTATTTAAGGTTTTTGTGCTAAGTAAATCCTCTCGGAATAAGTCTTTTGCTTTGTGGAACAGTATTGGGGTTGCAATTGAATATTACGATTACGTAATATTCTTTCTTTTAATTCCTTACATGTCTTCTGCATTTTTTGGATCAGAGGATCAAGATTTTGGAATAATGAGAATGTGCCTGATAGCTGCCACTGGTCCTTGGAGTAGGTTGCTGTTTTCGTTTATTTTCTCACACCTTGTGCGCCATTACGACGTTAGACTCATTCTTGTTTTTGGAATGTTTGCAATGTCTGCTGCGACTTTTTGTATAGGGTGGATTCCTGATTTTAGCAATATCGGAGTTACTTCAATTGTTTTGCTTGTTGTGTTTCGAGTGGTACAAGGCATAGCGTTTTCTGTAGAGATGCCAAATTCTTTGATTTTTGGATCTCTATATTTACCAAAAATCTTTAATATTTTTTCCTCTATAACAATTTCCAATGCTGCGTTTGGAGGAGTGTTGGCACATGCTATAATGTGGTTACTGGAAATTTATTTTTCAAAGCAGCAAATGTCTGAGTGGGCTTGGCGCATACCTTTTTTCTTAGGAAGTCTAATAGGCTTTGTAGGTATTGTTATGAGACGAAAACTTATTTTTCGTACTTCGTATTTAGTTGAAGAAGCTCAAGTAAAAGCATCATCGCATTTATCTGATTTTTTTAGGCTAGACATTTGGAATTTGGTAAAAGTTGCTTTGCTTTGGATTATTCCTCTATCAATGATTTTTAACTACATGTCTTTTCCTTATCTTTTCTCCAAAAATTACGGATTCAGTAGCCAAAGCATTTATCCTGCAACTATACTTGGCTTAATTGTTTCAGGATTGTATGGAATTGCGTTTGGAAAATTCACTCAGGCTTTTGGATTTGCTGGCAAAGTTCAGCATCATCTGATCTTTTATGCGCTTTTTATGACGGTCGCGTGGATATTTTTGGGAAAATCCATAATTTCTATTTATATTTTTTGCGGATTATATCAAATAGTTTTGACTAGCCTGATGAATATCGCTTCTAAGCTAAGTTTACGCGTATTAAAGACTGAAAGCAGAGTTTTTGTCATTGCTTATAATGCCGCTAATGCTATTTCTAGTTTTATCACTTTTTTTATTGTTCCGGGAAAGTATAATGCTTATTTCGCATTGCTTTTAATCTTTTCGTGCTCGGTTTATATGATATCTGTGGATAAAAGATCTAGAGCTTTTGATTGAGGCGTTGGATTGTGATTTTGTGTTTACATGAACATTGGAGCAAGATAATGTGGGGTCCTCATAACCTAATCTTGTTGAATTTACGGGATTTTTTTGAATTATAACGTACTATGAATACGAAGAAACAAGGACAATTGTGGTTTGTTGTGCATAGAGAAGGCTACGCGATCATACTTTTTGCTTCTATTGGGACATTTTTTTTGGCGATGTTGAGTTCTACTCTGGGCTGGATTGCGTTGTGTGCGACGGTTTTTTGTTGCTATTTTTTTCGTAATCCTGATAGATTCTCTCCTGTTAATGATGGTTTAATTTTGAGTCCGGCAGATGGAATTGTGCAAAGCATATCAGTTGTTGCGCCTCCAAAAGAGTGCGGATTAGAGCAAGGGGGAATGCTTAGGATAAGCATCTTTTTAAGCGTTTTTGACGTACATGTTAACCGAATACCTTGCAGAGGAAAAATAAGTAAATTATTTTATAATCCAGGAAGATTTATAAGTGCCACTTTGGACAAATCAAGTGAACAGAATGAGCGTCAATCTGTTGTTTTAGAAACTGCTGAGGGAACGAGGGTGGTGTTTGTACAGATTGCTGGTTTGATAGCAAGGCGGATAGTGTGTGAGCTTAAAGAGGGCCAAGAAGTTCATCCTGGAGAAGTCTTTGGGATAATAAAATTTGGAAGCCGCATGGACGTTTATCTGCCTAAAGATACCAACGTTCTCATATGCTGTGGCCAAAGAATGGTTGGGGGAGAAACAATCCTTGCTGATTTGGGCGATAGTAGTCGGGCTCTGTCTTTTGAATTGAAGAGATAAAGGTGGTTTTTTCGATAGTTACATATACTTTAAGTAGATCTTTAAACACTTTTGAAATTTTGTATTAAACAATCTGTGTCCAAATCTTTATTGCTTATTAGACTAATTCCTAACCTTTTGACTTTTTCAGCTTTATCCATCGGATTTAGTGCTGTTCGTTTTGCCTTAGACGGTTCTTGGGAAAAGGCCGTGTGGTGTGTGATTTTAGCGGACATATTGGATATGTTAGACGGGCGTGTTGCAAGGTTTTTTAAAGTCACCTCGTCTTTTGGTGTGGAGCTTGACTCATTAGCTGACTTGATAAATTTTGGGGCCGTTCCGGCTTTGATTATTTATTTGTGGAGTTCTTCTGTGTTAATTAATAAGTCTAGTAAAATTTTATTGTGGTGTGCTGGCTCATTTTATTTAATTTGCGCCGCAATACGCCTTGCAAAATTCAACCTAGTAGCACACAATATTCGTTCTGAAGAGGGCATACGTTACTTTTTCTTCGGAGTTCCGACGAGCGTTGCAGCGATCTTTGCTTTAGTTCCTATAGTATGGGATTTTTCCTTGCGGCATCATTTCAATTATTCTCTCAAGGGCAGCATTTTATTGGTGCCTTATATAGTCTTCGTTGGAATACTGATGGCTAGTCGCATTCCGACTTTTTCTCTAAAATCCGTCAGAGTTTCTCACGAATACATTTGGATGTTACTAACATCATTTGCGATTTTAATTTTTGCTCTAGTTCTCTATCCTTGGTATTTGTTGCCTATCTGTACCTTATTGTATTTAATCAGTATTGTCTTTAGTGTTATATTTTTTGACAGACTTAAAGGTAGGCAGTAGCCTCACGTTTGGAATTCAGTTCTTTGTACTTTTTTGTGCTTCTTATTGAATGATGCTGATTTTGGCATCTATAAATGTATGCCTTTTGATCATATAATTCACATGTATGTTGCATAACTGAGTGGGTTTTTCCCTTTCTTATTCAAATAAAGATTAATATTATTGTATAGAAAAATGTCTATAGCCAGAGGAGTAGAGTTGCTTGAGATCATCGACGCTTTTGCAAGAGATAAAAACATGAGTGTTGAATTTGTTTGCGCAATAGTTGAAAGTGCCCTGGGTGCTGCCTGTAACCAAAAATATGGAAAAGACCACGACATTAGGGCCGTGATAAATCGTAAAGATGGCAATGTGAGCCTTTATAGGGCCAAAGTGGTTGTCGAAGAGGTCTTAGACGATGCAAGAGAAGTATCTTATGAGGAAATTGCTTCAAAAGGTGAAAATTACAAAGTGGGAGACCTTGTTAAAGATCCTTTGCCTCCGTTTGAATTTTCTTCAAGTGCCGCTCACACAGTAAGGCGTGTTCTTTTTCAGCAAATGCAACTAGCAGAGAGGGAGTCTGAGTACAATGCTTTCAAAGATCGGGTGGGGGATATTGTTAGCGGAGTGGTAAAGTTTGTTGATTATAGAGGCGGCGTTACTATAAGCATTGCTGGCAATGCAGAAGGGCTCATTTCTAGAAACGATTTGTTGCCAACAGACAGATTTAAGGAAGGAGAGAGAATTAGGGGATATATATACAAAGTTGAACCTAGAGATCGTGGTGCCCAGATCTTTTTGTCTAGGACTCATGCAGAGATGGTCTCTAAGCTTTTTGTTTTAGAGGTGCCGGAAGTCTATGACGGTGTAGTAACAATTAGAGGGGTTGCACGAGAAGCAGGTGCTAAATCAAAAATTGCAGTTTCTTCTGTTGACATTGCAATAGATCCAGTTCGTGCATGCGTAGGTCCTCGGGGTAGTAGAGTACAGGCAGTAAGCAATGAACTAAATGGAGAAAAAATTGATGTAGTGCTCTGGCACGAAGATCTTGCTCAATTTACCGTAAATTCTTTGGTTCCAGCCTCTGTAGAAAAAGTGGTTATTCACCAAAATTCAAGAATTATAGAGGTCGTGGTACCTGAGGGAAAATTGAGTCTTGCAGTTGGGCGTCGCGGACAAAACGTCAGACTTGCTTCTAGGTTGGTTGGTTGGGAAATAAAGCTTTTAACAGCTGATCAAGAATCAGAAAAGCGTTTAGATCAATTTCAATCTTGTACCAATAGCCTTGTTGAGGCTCTAGATGTAGATGAAATTTTGGCTCAAATGCTTATTTCCGAGGGTTTTGGTTCTGTGGAAGCTCTTGTAAAGTCTGATGAAAAACAAATCTCCTCAGTAGAGGGGTTTAGCGTGGAACTTGCAAGGGAGTTGCTTAGCCGTGCAAAAGAAGCCTATGCTAAGAAGCAAGCTGAGAAAGATTCTTATCTTAATGCCAATGGTGTTGAACTTGAATTATTGAACTTTCTCTCGGGAATTGAGTGGAAGGACTTTACACGCTTGGTAGACTATGGAATTAAGACAATAGAGGATCTTGGAGAAATTACTCTAGAGGAATTTAAGCAATGCGTGCAAGACCCTGTTTGGAGTTCTGCAAAGGTTCGCACTTTACTTCTTAATGCCCGAAAAGGCATTTCTGCATAATGTGTATTTAAAACAATAAGGTATGGCTTTTGGCCTATGGTAGAGGATAAAAAAGAAGAGGGTTTTCAGGAAAAAAAGAAGAGAATTACTCTTGGTGTTGGAGGCCCTTCATTAGATAAAGATGCAATTAAGGCCAGATTTTTGTCTGGTAGTAGCAGAGATTCTATCGCAGTTTCTGTTAGAACTAACAAGGTGGTTTCTTATTCTGTGTCTTCCAGCGATGGTACAAACGATCTGGAGGCTCTCAAGATTGCCAAGGACGAGACACGCAAACAGATCGATCTAGCTTTTAACAAACCTTTTTTAAGCCAGGAAGCGGAACAAATTCAGCAAGAAATTGCAAGTAAAGCAGAGTTGCCTACAGAATTAGTTCCTGTAGAACTAGATGCATCAATTTTAGTTGATTCAGTCGTTGTAGAAGATAAGGCTGTTGTTTTGGCTAAACCTGCACGACACGTTAACAAACACGACATCGAAGAACAAAAAGGTGAGCCTAGCGTAGATGACAAAGCTCAAACTTTTCGCAATAAAGAGAAAGACTCTCGCAGATTACATAAAGCTAATCTGATGAGGCTGAGTCAGGTAGGAGAAGATGAAATAGTCACTATTAGAAGTTTATCGGCAATAAAAAGGGCAAAAGAAAAAGCAAAAAGGCGTAGTTTTCTCAACAACTCGGTAGGGGTTTCCAAAGTTTATAGAGAGATATCTCTTTCTGGGCCCATGATTGTGTCTGAATTAGCTCATTCTATGTCTGAAAAGGTTGTGGATGTGGTTAGAATTTTGATGGACTTGGGGATTATTGCACGAGCTAATGAGGTTATTGATGAGGATACAATCGAGGTTGTTGCTTCTTCTTTGGGTCATACGGTTAAAAAGGTTTCTCAAGATCTAGGAGTGCATGCTTTAATTCAAAGCTTTGTAGATAAGGAGGAAGATTTATCTCCTCGTCCTCCAGTTGTAACAATCATGGGTCATGTTGATCACGGAAAGACTTCTTTACTAGACGCACTGAGAAAAACTGACGTAGTGAGCGGTGAGGCTGGGGGCATCACTCAGCATATGGGTGCTTATCAGATCAGTTCCGGAGACAAGCTTATTACTGTTTTAGATACTCCAGGGCACGAGGCTTTTTCTCAGATGAGAAAAAGAGGCGCTCAAATTACGGACATTATTGTGATTGTGATAGCGGCCGACAGCGGTATTAAGGAGCAAACTATAGAATCAATTGCTCACGCAAAATCTTCTAATATTCCTGTAATAGTTGCTATTAACAAGATAGATAAGCCCGGAGTAGATTTGGATCGTATAAAAAATATGCTTGTGGGTCACGACATTTTGCCAGAAGAAATGGGCGGAGATGTTCTTGTTGTTCCAGTGTCTGCTAAAGCTAAAACTAATCTTACGGGCCTGACTGATGGAATCTTGCTTGTCGCAGAGATGTTACATTTAAGGGCTAATTGCAATGTCTTAGCCTCTGGTGTTGTTATAGAGTCCTCTCTAAATGCTACAACCGGGGTTAGTGCCACAGTTTTAGTCAGAAGGGGTAAGCTTGCCGTTGGAGATGTTTTGGTGGCTGGAAATAGTTTTGGCAAAGTAAAAAGATTGGTCAATCATAAGGGAGTTAGTGTAGAGTATGCGCTGCCATCCACTCCGGTGGAGGTTATGGGTCTTGGTTCTTTGCCTCAGGCTGGAGACCAATTTCTTGTAGTGGAGAATGAAAAAAAGGCTAGAAGCCTTATTCGCAGCGACGATAATCAAGATAAGCCCCTTAATGTTCCTACTAGAACCCTGGCAAATTCTTTATCTAGGGGTTCTGCGAAGCAATTATTTGTGGTTCTAAAGGTAGACGTACAAGGGTCTTTGGATGCTATTATAGGAGGTCTGACTAAAACTATTCATGAAGATGTTAAGCTTTGCATTTTGCACTCTGGAGTTGGAGATGTGAATGAATCTGATGTGCGCCTTGCTTGTGCATCTCGGGCTATTATTCTCACATTTAACTCTGGAGTAATCGCTAAGGCTTCAAAAATGGCAAAAGATAAGAATGTAGAAATTAGATCCTATAAAATAGTTTACGACTTACTAAGTGAGGTAAAATCCTTACTAAATGACATGTTAAGTCCTATAGAGCATGAAAAGGTTATAGGAGTTGCAATTGTTCTGCAGGTATTTGAAATCACCAAATTTGGCAAAGTTGCAGGATGTAAAGTGAAAGAGGGTCTGATAAAACGTGGATATAGGGCTAAAATCTTGAGAGACGGTAAGCAATTGTGTTTGACTTCTATAGTTCAGCTCAAGCGCCAAAAAGACGACGTTAAGGAAGTAAAGGAATCTTTTGAATGTGGAATTGGATTGGAAAAATTTACTGATATTAGAGAAGGAGATATGATAGAGTGCGTTGAAGTGACGTCAGAAAAACAAAAATTCTTCTAATTTTTTTGAGAGCAGCAAGACGGAAATTATTGTTTGTTTATAGGAGCAACTTCAACTGATATAACTTCTGGAACGTGATACTGCAGTGTCGTCTGAATTCCATGTTTTAGAGTCATCTCAGAGCTTGGGCATCCTCTGCAAGCTCCCACCAAAGAGATTGTTACAACTCCATCTTGAAAGCCGTGATATACTAAATCTCCTCCATCCATAGCAATCGCTGGTCGTACGTATTCTTCCAAAATCTGTTTTATTTGATCATCTACAGAACTGCTGTTTGAGTAATCAATCGAATTTTTTTCTACATCTTCTTCTTTGATTTTTCTATCAAAAACTTTATTGGTAAGGCTAAAATGATCAATAATCGTCAAAATAGCTTTTGATTTTATTAATTCCCATGAAGAGTTTTCTTTCTTTGTTAGGGTGATGAAATCATTTCCGAAAAACACAACTTCTACTTCCTCTATTAGAAAAAGCTTACTTGCTAAAGAGCTTTCATGACAATCTTCTAGGGATAGAAAGGTTTTAGATTCCTTGGGACTAATTGGCCTAAAGCATACAAATTTCACTGCATCGGGATTTGGAGTACTTTCATCTTTGATTAGCATGCTTTATCTCTAATTTAAGTGTTTTTGTAGCAACTTTTTGGAATCTTCTTTGCCTAAAATAGCTAAAAGGGATCCTAACCTTGGCCCACTATCTTGTCCTAATAACACTAGATACATTTGCTGAAAATATTCTTTTAGAGGAATTGACTGATTTTTCATTCCAAGAGAATAAATGTAATTTTGTAGTGCCTGTGCATCTATTTCTCCTTCAATTTCGTTTATGTATTTTAATAAAAGTGCAAGATCGGATTTTTGCTCCGTATTAGCAACTAGGTTAGCTTTATTGCCCTTTATAAAATCTTTGTAGTAAAGATAAGCCTTTTGAATAAGTTGTAGTAAGAATTCAGACGTGTCACTGGTTAGGTTTTTTCTGTAGTATTTTGTGATTATATTCAACAGAATAGATTCGTTTTCTACGTTTGAGGCTGATGCTACGTTTATCAGCATTGTAAAATTTATTCCATGAGTTTCTAGAACAGGTACTATTCCATTGTGAATATGATGCGCAGGGTTGTTATATCTTTCCTGTTCGGTTTGGCCAAAGTATGCCTGATTTAAATTTATATATTCGTCTACACTTTTGGGAACGACGCCAAGATGCATTTTTTTTGCCCTTTCGGGGTTTTGGTAAATGAAAAGTTTCAAACTTTCAATCGGTGCGTAAAAAAGCCATTGATCAAGGTCTAAGCTATTTCCTTTAGATTTAGATATTTTTTCTCCGTTTTCTCCTAAAAAATGCTCGTAATGAAAATCTATCGGAGAGGGCCTGCCTAAGATTTTACATATCTGAGAATACAGGGTCGAGTTGCAACTTACGTCCTTTCCGTACATTTCAAAATCTACATTCAAAGCTGCCCATCTCATTCCAAGGTCAGCTTTCCACTGTAACTTACAATTGCCTCCAGTCACTTTAGTAGTGACTAGATCATTTGTTATTGGATCTTTGTATGTAATTGTATGATTTTTTACATCCTTCTCTAAAGTGGGTACTTCTAGGACTTTGTTAGTCCTTTTGCATATAGGCATGAATGGTGAATAAGTCTCTTTCCTATTGTTTAGAGTAGGCAGAACTGCTGCCATAATTTCTTCATATTTTTCTAAAACTTTGACTAGATACTCGTCAAATTTGCCACTTTTGTAAAAATCTGACGCAGTGCATAATTCGTATTCAAAACCGAATTTGTCTAAAAAAGACTTTACCTTTTTGTTCATATTTGCACTAAAGCTTTCTTCTTCTTCAAAAGGATCCGGTATACTCGATAGTGGCTGATTTATGTATTTAGCCAGCATCTCTTTATTGGGAAGATTGAGTGGCACTTTGCGCAATCCGTCCATGTCGTCAGAAAAGCAAATTAGTTTCGTAGGTACGTCGCACATTTTTCTCAATGCATTTAGCACCATGGAGGTTCTTAAAACCTCACTAAAAGTACCAATGTGCGGCAATCCTGATGGACCATATCCGGTTTCAAATAGAACGTATCCCTTACCGTTGTGATGATTTTCTATTTTTGATTTAATTTTTTTTGCCAAAACTACAGGCCAGGCGTGGACACTTTCAAAATTCATGAAATTGAGGTTTTGATTTAATATAGAATGTTGTAGTGAATGAAATCGTCTCAGTTCGATCCGTGAATAATTCCTTTAGCCTTTTTAATTGTGTTTGGGAGTAATTGGAGGATTAGTAGTGCAATATTTTTCAAATTTGTTTGTCTCTTTTGCGTGCTTTTCTGCCTGAGGCAAGGGCGGTTTGCTTTTAAGTATTGCAGGCCACTCCTTGCTTAACTTTGCATTCATTTCTACCCAATGTATTGATTTTGGAGACTCAGGTTCTATTGCGCCAACCGGACATTCTGGTTCACACACTCCGCAATCTATGCATACATTTGGATCTATTACTAGCATCATTTCTCCTTCGTGAAAGCAGCTCACTGGACATACATCTACGCAGTCGGTATACTTACATTTGACGCATGCATCTGTGACAACGTATGCCATATTGCTTTTGAGTTTTATCTAATGACTGTGTCCAGATTATTAGATAAAAGTGTGCGGCACAACACAAAAAGTGAATTTATTCAAATCTTAGGGCTTTTCTTTTGCATTTTTATCTTGTCATAGATTATTCGATGTGGTAGTTAGTGAACCATATACACGATTGGCTTTTGCCTGCTGATTGTGCGTTTTGCGCACGTCTTGCATTAAGCGGTCCTTTTGTTTCTTGAGTTGCCACTCACTTTTAACTTTCTTGACCTTGTTTTTTCTAGGAGCTTTCTGTTTTTCAGCTTGAGTGCTGATCGATCGACTTGTTGTGCGATTTTTATCTAAATAAAATAACCAATTATAATTAGGGATTTATGCTGAGGGAAGATAATAACGGTATAGTTCGTGATCATGAGTTAGATTTGCAAGAAGCAGAAAATGCTTCCGCTATTTCTGAAAATGATAATGATTTTGTTTTGAGAATTTTTGGTGGCAACAAAGTTTATTTAAATCAATTGAAAAGCAAGTCTCCGGAGGCTTTGCACGACATTGCAAAAGAGTGTGGACTAAAAAACTCTGGTAACATGCTAAAACAAGAACTTTTGTTTTCTATACTTAAGAAAGTTGCTGAGCACAGGGGTGAAATTGTAGGAGAGGGGCTTTTGGAGGTTCTTTCTGATGGTTTTGGATTTTTGAGATCTTCTAGCTCTAATTATCTCGCAGGTCCCGACGATATCTATGTTTCTCCAAATCAGATCCGCAGGTTTTCTCTGCGCACCGGAGATACAGTTGAAGGGGAAATTAGAGCGCCAAAAAACAATGCAGAAAGATATTTTGCATTAGCAAAAGTCAATACTGTAAACTATGCACCTTTGAGAGATGCGGCAAATCGCATTCACTTTGACAATTTGACACCTCTTTTTCCTGAAGAAAAGTTACAGCTTGAGACTCCAAAGGCGGACGTACGAGATATGGGGGCTCGTGTAATAGATTTGGTAGCTCCTTTGGGTAAAGGGCAGAGAGGGCTTATTGTTGCTCCTCCTAGAACAGGAAAAACTGTATTGTTACAAAATATGGCTCACTCCATTTCTAAAAACCATCCAGAAGCAATTCTGATAGTACTTCTTATTGATGAAAGGCCCGAGGAAGTTACAGATATGCAAAGATCTGTAAAAGGGGAGGTTGTAAGTTCAACCTTTGACGAACCAGCAAGCCGTCACGTGCAGCTTGCAGAACTCGTGATCGAAAAGGCAAAGCGTCTGGTAGAGCATAAGAGAGATGTGATTATTTTGCTTGATTCTTTAACCCGTCTTGCAAGGGCTTACAATGCTGTGATGCCTTCCTCTGGAAAAGTTTTAACCGGAGGGGTGGACGCAAATGCATTACAAAGGCCTAAAAGATTCTTTGGAGCTGCTCGTAATGTCGAACATGGAAGTTCTTTGACAATAATTGCAACTGCCCTTATTGAAACAGGCTCCAGAATGGACGAAGTGATTTTTGAGGAATTTAAAGGAACAGGAAATTCTGAAATTGTTTTAGATAGACGCATTGCAGACAAGCGAACATATCCAGCAATCGACATAAATAAGTCAGGGACAAGAAGGGAGGAGCTTCTTGTGGATAGGGCAACTTTAAACAAAATGTGGATTTTGCGTAGAATTTTAGCGCCCATGAATACTTTAGAATCTATAGACTTTTTACTTACAAAGCTCAGGAGTACTAAAACCAACGTAGAATTTTTTGACTCAATGAATACTCATGCTTAAGGTTGATTTATTGAATGATTTTTACTACCATAGAGATACAATAATTTGATACTTTAAAAATGAATATTGGTAGCTGCTCGGCAGTAAGCAACTTACTTGTGGATCTTTGCTTTGCGTCTCGTAACGACTTGTCGAATTCCAAGGATAATGAAAAAGGTTTTAGTTTAAATCCTGTTTCTGCAAAGCAATTGGACGATTTTGCCTTGCGCGATTGTTTTAGCCGAGCTGTAAGCAAGGCATTTTTTTGTCTAGGAGACTCTGAACAAAGTTTGCAGCAGAGTATTTTTAGACGTTTTCAAGCTCACGTTTTTTTTGATGCCTTGATGCAAGATAAGAAAGATAACAACTCAGGAGCGCTGTCTTTTTATGTCTAGTGAAAATACCGACGTTGCTTTTTTAGATGATGCATGCAAAAAGCTCTTGACTGCTGTGGAAGATTTGATAAATGCAACTGAAGATGCAAAAGAAGCCGTGCTTTTAAGCAAAGGAATTGAGGCTTGCTTTTTGCGCTCACAAGAGTGTGCGACAGCTGCGAAGTCAGCGTTTGAGTCTCTAGAAGGACAAAAGCTGTTTCCTGAAGGATTAAGCTCCATTATGAGGGAGAAAATTCAGGAGTCAGTAGAGCGGTGGCATGCTGTTATGCAAGATTTTGCTTTTCTTGCAAAGTCTCAAATGGACAAGGCTGAAAATGCGATTTACAATTCCCAAAATGTGCAGGGTCCTTCGAGTGAAGGTCCTGGTGTTGTTTTGAACGATTCGGTATAGAAAAAGGAGGTGATCTCATGAGCACTCAAATTGGGGGTCTTGGGCTTTTTAACGTTGAACGTGAGATGAAGCTTTTGCTTCAAAGATCTCAAGATTCTTCTAGGGCTGGCGTGCCTTTGCGCACAGTTTATGAATCTGTGGCTGTCTCGGGCAATCTTTATAACCTGAAACAAGGCCTTTCTTGTGATGTTGCGTTAAGCATTCCAAAGCAATTATGTGATGCTACTAGCAGGGCTAGTGATGCTCAAATTCTGGACGAGTATTCATCAAGAATTCATGCAGCCCTTGTTGAGCAAGATGGTAGATATTCTATTCTTAAAAAGATGGAAGAGTTTTGTCAGATGGGGAAAGCTGGTCCTGCTAATTCTGCCAATCAGTGCTCTGAAAAAACTATGGATACTCTCCAGGATTTGACAAATAAATTTAACGAGTCCTACAAATTTCTCTCGGATCTGCAAGTTCAGGTCTTTGAGTCCATAAAGGTAGAAATTGAGTCTGTTAACAAATCAATTACCGGTCTCTTTGGGCAATATGAGGACATGAAGAAATCCAGTCACTCTAACAGAGCTTTGATGACGGGAAGGTACTATGATGGCTTACTTGAGCTTTCTGAAAGCATCGGAATTGAAATTCCTTTAAGTGGAATTGAGGATGGCGACATGCCTTCCAAGGTTTCAGTAAAAGCGCCAGGGCGCGTTTTAGAAGATGTACTCAAGTCTAAGTTAGTTCTTGGAGTCGAACTTGTGGATCCTAACGAGTGTCTGGATGCTATCCAGATTTTAATAAAAAATTACGACTCTTCTGACTCTGGATCTGAAAAAATTGATGGTATTTTATACGCTGATCTTTCTAAGGAACCCAGTTCAGATAAAGACTTTATTGATGGAAAGATAACTACTAATGTAGGCGAAAAAACTCTTTTGGTGGTTGATTCTTCTAAAGCTCAGGCGCAGGGAAAGCTTGGCGCTTTGCTAAGGCTCTATACAAATGTCATTCCGAGGCAACAGTGGCGTTTGCATAAACTTGGAGGGATAGTGTTGAAGAATGCTGTTGTGGATTTTAAGGACGGAAAGGTTAGCGTTAGAAACGGGCTTGATGTTGCTAAAATCTTTGATACTTTGCCTAGCATTGTCAATTTTACTAGTAATGCTAAATCACAGTCAGCGATAGACCTCGCCATTGATAGTTTTACAAAAAATCTGAGTGAAATTTCAGAAATGCGTAGGTCCTTTATTGAAGGGAAGAAGGTTGCTGAGGATTTGTTAGAGCGCGCTCAATCTGAGAGAGAGAATTTTGTAAAGATTAGCCAAAACGAATACATGGAGCGTATGCGGGAGCTCAATATGCAAAAAGAACTATTGATGAGAATTTTGGATACAATGATGAATTTTTATAAAAGCGTTGCCAAACTTGGGTCGTCCGTAGGCTAATAATTAATAATAATAAATTTAAATGGGGCGATATTATATGCGAATTCCATCAATGACGAGCATACCACATGGGTCTGCTTCGATTATGCATCTTAGAAAGCTTGAAAATGGATATGCCAGAGCTTTGGATAGATCTAAAGAAAATGAGGATATTGTGCATCTTGAAGAGATGTCTCACAGCGAGCGCATGGAGTTTCTAAAACACGACGGTGCCTTAAGACAATTGCAGCAAGATAATGAGCGTGCTGACTTTGCTAAAGTAGAAGTTACAAGGGTTCTCGACAGAGTCAGATCAATTCGTAAAGACATGCAAAGTCTCTATAATTTAGAACTGAAGATAGATAAATGCACCGATCCTGTAAGGCTTTTGGCTATGAATTATGCTTTCCAAAAACAGCAGCTAGCCCTACAGGATAAGATTTTCGATCTTGCTGATTCCTTAAAGTCCAGTGATTTTTATGATGGATCTCTCATAGCCATTGAGATTAGGCCTGGGTATACTGTCAATAGTTCGTCAGAGGGCTCGACCTTAGAAGTGCTACAGTTCGTGGGACTCAATGTTGTGGGGCCGGGCTTTTCTTTTAGCAACAGAATTAAGTACTTAGACCTGATTCTTATCCCTCACTTAAGTCAAGATATGGAAACTTGTGATAGGGCTCGAGAGGTGATTGATGCAGAGATAAAAATGCATAAATCTATAATTTCTAAATTGCACGTAAGTCAGGACAATAGGAAATTACAGCGGGCTGATGCTAAGAATAGGCTAGATAGCTTTCTTATGTTTCTTTGGGATCAGATGAGATGGTCCAGAGATATGATGAAGATGATGCAGGGAATGTCATAATTTTATTAACTTCGTGAATATGTTTTTATGTTTGCTATAATTAAAACTGGCGGAAAGCAGTATAAGGTGGAGCCCGGGAGCGTCTTGCAGGTTGAAAAACTTGATTTTCCGACCGGTTCCCACAACCAGATCAATGACGTCTTGTTGCTATCGAACAACCTTGCACTATCTGTTGGAGCTCCTTTTGTGGAGGGTGCGTCTGTTATGATAGAGGTAGTTGAACATTTGCGAGAAGATAAAATTATTGTTTTCAAGAAAAAGCAAAGAGCAAACTACCGAAGAAAGCACGGGCACAAGCAGCTTAAGACAAAAATCAGAATTTTGGACATAGTGTGCCAGGGTTCTGTATAAATAGGCGTTATTTTATTTAAATATTGTTGAAATATGGCTACCAAAAAATCTGGAGGCACCTCCAGTAATGGAAGGGATTCTGCTGGTCGTAGACTTGGAGTAAAATGTTCAGATGGACAGTTCGTACCTGCTGGGAGCATCATAGTGCGTCAGAGGGGGACCAAATTTCTTTCTGGGTCTGGTGTGGGCTTAGGGCGGGATCATACAATCTTTGCAAAGCAGCCCGGAGTGGTGAAATTTCTTAGAACCGTGAGAAACAGGGTCTCTATTTCTGTTATTGAATTAAGTGTTCTGTAGAAAGCTTTCTGCCTTGTGGTATAGATTTTTTCAGGAAACTCGAGCGGCCTTTTTGTTTGCCTGATACCATGTTGTGTGTTTTAAGTGGGCATCCTTTGGTAAAAAGCTGCCCTACATTGAGTAAGCTCTCTGTATAGCTGGGGGTCTTAGAATGCTTCTGTTTGTTTAACCAAATCTGACCTCAAACGAACAATACGACTCTAAAAAAGGGAGCTTTTCTGTTGCTTGGCAAGCCCCCACAGCCACCGGTGGTTAGCAGCACTTAAGCTGCTAGAGCCATCCTTTTGTTGTTGTCGTTTCCGTTTAAGAAACTTGATCTTTATTTTGGAAAACCAAAACAGGTGATCATTCCTGAGCAAAAGTCACTCCTTTATTCAGCATGTCGATCCTAATTCATCCCCATTTGGTGGAGATGCCGGGTACTGCCCCCGGGTCCATTACTGCTATTTCAAATGCCATTTATTGCCATAGCTTTGCAGCAATACGACTTTATTACCTATTTTGGTTGATAGCAAGGGGTAGTTTTTATTTAGATTTGATTGACCAGCATACAGGGATTTTATCCTTTAGCTACTTTTGGATTATTTGTTATTTTTGTTATATCATTACTTTTCTTAATTAAATTTTACTTTTACTATGGGTAACGGTGTTACGGACCTTGTAATAATAGGAGGAGGGCCGGTTGGTTTATTTGCTGTATTTCAGGCCGGAATGCTTGGAATGAAGGCTCATTTATTTGACTCTTTGCCCACATTGGGGGGGCAATGCTCATCTTTGTATCCGCAAAAACCCATATATGACATTCCAGGGCATCCAAAAATTTTGGCAAAAGATCTGATAGAGAATTTATTGGAGCAAGCAAAGCCATTTAATCCTGTTTATCATACAAACGATCAGGTGTTAGAAATTGGAAGAGGCGAGAATCAGATATGGAAAGTATGTTCTAAAAAAGGATGTGAAATTTATACAAAAGCTATTGTTATTGCTGCCGGAAATGGATCTATTGGCCCAAACCGTCCCGCAATTCAGGGTCTGGAAAAATTGGAAGCAAGCGGATCTATTTTATATCATTTAGATGATCCTCAGCAATTGCGTGGTCAAAATGTTGCAATTGCCGGAGGAGGGGATTCTGCAGCTGATTGGACTAATCTTTTGGGAAATGTAGCAAAAAAAGTTTATCTTATACACAGAAGAGAGAACTTTAGCTGTATGCCGTGTAGTTTAGAAAAAATAAACGAATTGTGCACAGAGGGCGCTGTTGAAATTCTTGCTCCTATGCAGGTTGAGGGATTAAAAGAATCTAATGAAACGTTAGAGGGTGCGATACTGAAAGACTCAAAAGGTGAAAAAAAGTTCTTGCAAGTAGATAAGATACTGTTTTGTTATGGCCTCAAAATGAATCTAGGGCCCATACTAGAATGGAGTATCGAATTAGTTAAGAATCAAAGTAAAATTAAAGTAGATCCAATTACATATCAAACAAATCTTGCGGGAGTGTACGCTGTTGGGGACATAGCATTTTATGAAGGTAAGCTGAAGTTGATTTTGACTGGTTTTGCAGAAGTTGCTTCGGCTTTACATAATGCTCACAGTTATGTTTTTCCAGACAAAGTACTACGTTTTCAATATTCTACTGACGTTGGGGTGCCACATTGAATGCAATCTGTAATTATTGATGGACGCAAAATAGCCAGTGAGTTGATGGATCGGGTAGCAAGGGTTGTGTCTTTGTTAAAAGAAGATTATTTGGTGGTGCCTAAGTTAGCCATCGTATTGGTGGGTAAGGAGGAGTCTAGTAAAATTTATGTTAGAACAAAAATTAATGAGGCCAATAAAATAGGAATTTTAACAGATTTGATACGCTTTGAAGATGGTTGCAAAGAGTCAGAGATAATTGAAACTATAAAAAGGCTCAATGAAGCCCCCAACGTACACGGCATTATCATTCAGTCTCCGCTTTCCGCTAATTTATCATTTAAGGAGATTTCGCAAGTAGTGAATTTCAGAAAAGACGTAGATGGGTTTCACGTCATAAATGCTGGTATGTTGGACTGTAATATTGGAGAATGCTTTATTCCTTGTACTGCACTTGGATGCCTGGGTTTACTTTTTTCTGTTCATAATAGTCTAAAAGGCAAACATGTGGTGATGGTTGGCAGGTCAAATATTGTTGGACGTCCATTATCCTCTTTATTGCTGAATTTTGATGCAACTGTAACGATCTGCCATCGTGCAACACTTGATTTGGCTAGACTAATGAGGTCTGGAGAGATTGTTATAACTGCAACTGGTGCTGCAAACCAGTTCACTAAAGAGCATTTTTCTAAAGGTGCTACTATTTTGGATGTAGGCATTACAAGGACTGAAAATGGCATTAGAGGAGACGTAGATTTTGAGAATTTACTTGGTCACGCAGCATGTATTAGCCCGGTGCCAGGAGGGGTGGGTCCTATGACGGTTGCTTGTTTGATGATTAACGTAGTGCGAGGTGCCTGTCTTGCTGAGGGATGTAGCTTACATCAAGGCTTATACGATACATTTCACATGTAATTTTCATGTACACTCTTTGGTATCATTCGTCTTGTCCTTTGTCTAGGCAATTAAAGTCGGTGCTTGATCATCTGTCAGTAGAGTACCACATGATAAGATCAGATTATTGGCGACCAAATAATCAACTCTTTGATATAAGTCCGTTTGGTATGGTTCCTTTGTTAAAAACTAAAAGCATAGGAGTCATCGACGGCATGTACCCAATTATTGAATATTTAGTTGCTACTTATCCTAACTTACATTTATTTCCCACAGCTATTGCACCCTTGTGTGAAATGCGTAGGCTGCTAGCTATTATAAATGAGAAATTTTATCTACAAGTGACTAGACGTATAGTGCAGGAAAAGTTTGTTCGTTTGATGACCGGAACTGGAAGTCCTAGAAGAGAGTATCTAAGATCTGCCTCAGTAAGGCAGGCCGGGTATCTTGATTATTTTTCTTTGATGATTAAAGAGCGTAGTTTTCTTGTTTATGACAAGATTAGTTTTTCAGATGTGGCTCTTGCTGGGCATGTATCTATTTTAGATTATTTTGGCATGATTGACTGGTATAAATATCCATTTTTGCGTTCTTGGTATCAGATTATAAAATCTCTTCCTTATTTTCGCTGTATTTTAGAAGAGAAAATAGGAAGTTTTATTCCGCCTGACTACTATTTGGATCTAGATTTTTAATTTTTTTAAAAACTCCTGTACTTATGAGAATCTTTGGTATTGATCCTAGCGTAAGGGTTTTGGGGTGGGGGGTTGTTGAAAAACAAGATGGATCTTTTCGATATGTAGCCAGTGATACTGTCTATACAAATCCACAAGAAACTATGTCTATGCGCCTTTCTAAATTATTTAAAAAACTAGAGTCTCTAATTGATGAGTATTCTCCAAATTTAATTGCTATTGAGACTGCTTTTTTGAAGGATGATCCATCTGCTTTTTTAAAACTTAGTAATGTTCAAGGAGTTGTTATGGCTCTTGCTGGCATCAAAGGTATTGAGCTTAAAGAAGTTGCCCCAACTTTGGTAAAAAAAACACTTACAGGTAATGGCAGAGCTGGTAAAGAACAGGTACGCAATATGGTGGTTAATGTTTTATTAAATCAGGGCATCAAATTTAGCAGTTATGACGAATCTGATTCTTTGGCTATTGCTTATACAGCTGGAGTTTATTTCAATCTTTAAAAAAGCTATCTGGAAAGTATCAGTATCGTTACGAGAACTACTAAAGCGCAAACTGTTGGAATCACCTTGTTAATTGCACTGTCCTCTTTGAGCATCGCTGTAGGTTTTCTCAGGATCATGTTTGTGTTTATGTTTACAGTTTGTTGATTTTGAGGTTTTTCCTGAGGAACAGACTTAGGATTTATGCCTAGATATTGAGTGTAAATTCTGTAATAACCGTGCGCGTATACTGGTGCGATTATTTTTGCTAGAGTTGTTACTCCTTTTTCCGGATCTTCCAGCATTTCTAGATACTCTTTGCTTATATTGAGGGCTTCGTGCGCATCATCTATAGAGAGTAACAAAGACTGCCTTGCCGTCCTTAGCTCTACGCACGCAGATCTGTTAGGTAACATGAAATAGCTATCCTTAGTAATTTGGTTCAAAAATCAACATAAAATTTGCACGAAGAAGAACTCTAATCTTTTTTGTCATTATTCTTACAAAATATCACGTCAGATATTTCTTCTACGTTGAACAGGCTTTTTAGTGTATTCCACTTATCTGTGCTTGTGATCTGTTCAACTATTCGTTGTTTTATAGAAACAGGTTTCCTAGGTGTGTGCTCTACTAAAACTCTGATTAGAGGGTTAACAAATTTCAGAGCTTCTGTCAACTTATGATTTAATTGCTCTTTGCTCCCTTCTTTAGATATTGTTAGCGTTTTACCATCGTAGTTGATTACTTCGACTTCGTTCATTAGGTAATAATATAGCTCAAAATGGCGGTTTTCGTACAGATGCTCCAGTGCTAAAAACAAGTTGTTGTTTTTCTGTGCTTTTGAATTGTCTTGAGGGCAAGGGACGGAGTTTTCTTCTATACTCAAAATACACAATATTTTCATTACTAAAATCTCTGCATTTTGTAAGTATAGAGATACGTCTTTAAGCTCTCTAATACAATTAAAGGTTAGTTGCCACGCTAATGTAAGCTTTGTAAGGGTCACACTATTGATTATATCTGTTAGCTGATTTTTGTAAGACTCATATTGAGCAAGTGGATAATCAGAAATCATTTTTAATTTGCAGCATAGGCACACGACTTCAAGAATGCCTTCCAATAAGGAGTAAAGATCGGCTGACGAATAATATATTGAGTTGATGATTTCGACTGCTTCTTTGATTTTTCTTGCAAAAATATTGGTTACGACAAGTATCAACTGATTTATGTCTACAGCTCCAGTAATTTTAGATATGGTCTTTATGGTAATTTTTTCTCCTGACTCTACTGACATTCTTGCCTGATCTAACCAGGATAATGCATCTCTTGCAGAGCCTTCACTTTTTAGCGCTATTGTTTTAAGAGCGTCTTCGTCAAAATGTACTTTTTCTTTTTCGGAGACAAATTTTAGCAAATCAACCAGTTGCTCGATTGTAAAGCGTTTCAGGTCAAATCTTTGGCACCTCGAGATTATTGTGGAAGGCACTTTTTGTATCTCGGTGGTAGCAAATATAAATACTAAGTGTGGAGGGGGTTCCTCAATAATTTTTAGAAGTGCGTTAAAAGCTCCCTTTGAGAGCATATGCACTTCATCTATTATGTAGACTTTATATTTTCCAAGCAAAGGTTTGTAATCTCCGTCATCTATTATGCTTCGTACGTCATCTATTCCAGTATGACTCGCAGCGTCCATTTCTGTTATATCCGGATGGCTGCTGTTAATGTATTGAGTACAATTTTTACACTTTTCACAAGGAACTATGATTTTGTCTATCAAGGATTGATTCGTACAGCTGATTGTTTGAGCTATGATCCTTGCAAAAGAGGTTTTGCCTATTCCTCTCATACCCGTGAGAATGTATGCCTGGGCAATTTGACCTGTAACAATAGATTTTGTTAAAATTTCGGCAAATATTTCCTGTGCTCTTATTTTATTGAAAGAATTAGGCCTATATTTACGGATTAAGGGTAGATAATGTGGGGTGTTATTCATAGTTAATCCAGCTTATTCCGTTTTTAAGTATCAAGTTTTGTTAACAATTCGTGTATTTTCTTCAGTAAGGCTTACAGAATGACCTAGAGAAAAGTGTAACTCAAAAAGCAACTTTGTTCTTTCTGAGTCTATTGAAAAACATCCAATTTATCTTAGATTATAGGGCTTTTGAAACAGCGGTGACCCACGCAACATTGCCGAGCTGCTTCTTTCGACCTGACCAAGTGAGCAACGTAGCGCGCCCACCGCTTGATCTAAGGCTAGCATTTTTTAGTTTTAACAGCAACTTTTATAGAGTTGAAAGCAAAAACAAATATTTTTAAATCAAGGCCTTTTGATACAAGCTGATTAGTGTTTTGCTATTGCTTTGTTGTATTCCTTACCAAGGTGATGTACCGCGTAGTACCAAACCAAACAAGTCATGATGAATACAGTCATCAAGTAAGTGCCTATTGAACCATAGGTCGCTGAAGGTATTATAATGAAAGCTCCAGCTTGTAAAAGGGATCCTAAGGATTTACCTAGCTTGCTTCCGATGACTTCTGTACAGGCTTTTCCTTGTGTTTTTAGCTCTGAATCCAGAGGTACATATAGCATTTCTTTTGTGGCATCAAAAAGAGTGTATTTTGTAGATTTAATTATAATATTTTGTGCTGTTCCGGCAATTAAAGCCACTAAAGCTGGTTGTATAGAAAGAATTGCTGCTATGCCTGATTCAATTACCGAGAAATTGGTAGATGTAAAAAATATTAATCCAGAAATCAGAGTACATAGCGGAGGAATTGTTGCTCCTACTGTCCAACCAAATCTTCGTATAATTTGGGAGCCTAGTAAGACGCATAGCAAAGTTACTATACCGCTGCATTTTAGAGTAAATCCCGTAAAAGCCATGTTTAATTCTGGCATACGGTAAAGTAGCCTCATTTTCTCTCTCCATACTAAATCTATTGTGCTGATCGCAGTACCGTAGGAAATCAATAACAGCCCTATGAGTCTTACATATCGAGACTTTGCTACTATTTTGATACTATCAGAGAGTTTTTGATTTCGTTTTACTAGTAATGAGGCCTGAGTGATTATGTTTTTATCTATTATGAAGTGATTTAGTATCCAAAAGAGAGCTATGATCAATATGCCTAAAATAGACATAATAGATAGAGTGATTTGCACACATAGTACAGTTCTGGGAGTGCTTAGATTAAGCAAATCAGTTAGCGTAGAGGCTATATTTGTTATGTTTGCAAGTAATATTCCTGAGACAAAAAGGCCTGTTTGTCCAAGCAGACCAAAGAGTATGTAAAATCTCTTAGATTCAGAAACTGATGTTACAGAATTTATGAACTGCCAAAACAATAGAGCAAAAACTACGTTGGACCACATTTCGGCTATTACGTATAGCAGAGCACAATCCCAATTTTTCAGGATGAGCATGAACCATTTAAGATGTGGCCACTGAGTACCAATTTGCAGCAAGATTGCGGATGAGTCACTCATTCCTCTGTTTGGAAAAAGTAAAAAAGCAAAGGCCATAAAGAAGAAGACGAAAAATCCTACAACTGCATAGAATATGTATTCAGTCTTTACGTGTTTTATTATTTTTACGTAAGCAATGCTTACCAGTATCGCTAAAGGCAATACGCACCATATCTTTAGTATCGAAATTACTTCTGTGGCCACCAGAGTTGTGATAAGAGAGTCCTTTAGGGCCTTGGCTATATTCTGCACAGAAAGAATGCAAAAGAGCAAAGCTGTGATTGTGCAGAACCTCGGAAGTTCAGATTTGCGTATTGGAAATACTATCTCTAGAAATCGTTCCCAGGTCTGGTTTAGCGAGTTAAAAAACAGGAGTCTCGCACTCTTTGCGAGAGTGGGTACAAGCATTATTTTTTTTGTAGAAAACTGCATACGCGGATTCTATTGTAGTCAGTCTTTTTAGTCAAGTTTGGTAAAATCTGTGGTACCATTACTAGGAAATTTTATCAAAAAGCTTTTTATGAATCAAAAAATGGACTGTTTTGAAAATTTTTTGAAGCTTTTTTATGAAAAGAGAGTGGGTATTTTAGGTCTTGGAATTACTGGCATGAGCTGCGTTAAAGCGGTGCATCCAATTGCAAAGTCTTGTATTTGTTTTGATGATAACCCGCAAGCCAGTAAAAGCATTCCTTCATCTTTTTTCAATGTTACTGTATCTAACAATGTCTGCGATGATTTATGGTCGTGTATAGACATTTTGATTACTAGTCCTGGTGTGATTACCTCTGGAGAGGGTGCTCATCCGTTAATTGCCCGGATGAAAAAACTCTCTATTCCTCTGATCTCTGATGTAGAGATGTTATTTGTTAAATATCCTAATGCAAAATATCTGGGAATTACCGGAACTAACGGAAAAAGTACAGTAACAGCGATGACTGCGCATATTTTGCAGTCGTGCGGATATAATTATGTTGCGGGAGGTAATATTGGAGTGCCTTGCATGGATTTACCAAAAGCTGATGGTTACGTTTTGGAGATTTCTTCTAATCAATTGGAATTACTCAAAAACGCCTGCTTTGAAGTAATTATAATCACGAATCTAACTCCAGATCATCTAGATCGTTACGGTAGTCTTAGCAATTACTATTTGACTAAGCTGTCTATTTTAAATTTTTTGTCTTCTAAAGGCACATGTATTACTAGTGCTTTTGATGAGGATCTATCTTATAAAATTTCTAAAGAAAAATTTGCCCATTCGTTGATCATCAAAAATCGTAATGATGAATTACCACCTTTGGCCCTATTTTCCAATTCACCTATACGACCTGAAAATCAGGATACTATCCCATTTTGTTTAAGCTCTAATTCCTTTCTTGCAGCGCTTGCTTGCAAAATTGTTGGATGTGCTTTTGATGCAATAGAGGAAGGAATTAAATCTTTTAAGAATTTGCCTCACAGGATGCAGCATGTAGGGGATCTAAAGTTAATATCATTTATTAATGATAGCAAAGCAACAAACGTAGAGTCCACTCTATATGCATTTGCAGGTTTATCTCAAGAGGTATATTGGATTGCTGGAGGCAAAAACTTAGGGGCGGACCTATCTCCTCTTGAGCA
This sequence comes from uncultured Rickettsiales bacterium, assembly GCA_903952265.1. Classification (GTDB taxonomy): domain Bacteria; phylum Pseudomonadota; class Alphaproteobacteria; order Rickettsiales; family Rickettsiaceae; genus CAJBEU01. The sequence continues at coordinate 96,224 of CAJBEU010000001.1, forward strand.
ATATCATAACAAGATAAAAAAGTGTTATTTTTTTGGAGAATCCAGGTTTGCCTTGCATGAGCTATTCGCTCCTTTGGTAGAGTGCTTTCTTTGTGAAAATCTCGAGGAAGCCTTTCAAAATTCAGTGAGAGATGCATCTTTTTCAACTACAAAATGTATTGTTTTATTTTCTCCAGCTCATAAATCTTTTGATCAATTTAAAAATTTTGAGGAGCGGGGGATGGCTTTTGTAAACTTGTGTAACAAGCTTATAAGTATCTAGAACTATCTGCTTATTAAGAGCTTTTGTTAGGTTTATTGGATGATATCTGTATTAGGTAAAACTTGGATCAGTAGGGAAGAAAACTACTCGGAAATTGCTGCTGTGATGAACGGTTATGGCGTAGGGCAACTAGTTGCAAGTCTTGCCCTCAGTAGAGTTTCTTTGAGTGAGATGTCTAACTTTTTAGAGCCAAAAATTGTTAAGCAGATGCCAGATCCCTTTTCATTACTAGGCATGGAAAAAGCTGTGCACCGTTTTATTGAGGCAATAGAAAATGGAGAATGCGTTTGCGTATTTGCTGACTATGACGTAGATGGAGCAACTTCCGCTGCATTACTTGTTCATTTACTTAAACATCTCAATGTTAAACATTTTGTTTATATACCAGACAGAAGCAAAGAGGGTTACGGACTATCTATAAATGCAGTTGAACAGATTTTACAAAAAGCATCTTGCCTCATTACTCTAGATTGTGGATCTAGTTCTCATGAAGAAATATCCTTTGCAAAAAGTAAAGGACTAGACGTAATAGTAATTGACCATCACATGTCGGATAGGGTAGTAGTTGACGCTGTGGCTGTGATTAACCCTAATAGAATAGATGAAAATTCACAATTGCAGTATCTGGCAGCGGTTGGAGTGACCTATTTGTTTTTAGTTGGACTTGTATCGCGACTAAAGAAAAAGACCCGGCATTCCTTTTTGCTGGAATCATTTCACCTTTTGAACCTACTAGATCTTGTTGCTCTTGGAACAGTGTGTGACGTTGTTCCGATTGTGGGTCTTAATCGCGCTTTTGTAAGTCAAGGGCTTAAAGTGATTAGAATGCGTACAAATTTGGGATTACGTACATTGATTGATTGTGCTAACTTGCACGAATATATTCGCTCTTATCATTTGGGATTTATTCTTGGCCCAAGAATTAACTCAGGAGGCAGAGTTGGAGAAGCGGATTTAGGCGTTCGTTTATTAACTTCAAGTTGTAGTATAGCCGCAAAACAAATTGCCATTGTCCTTGATGAGCACAATACTCAGCGTAGAGTAATTGAAACGAAATCCATTGAAGAAGCCCAAAGTGCAGTTGGTCAAGAAGAAATAAAAGATCTAATTGTTGTGGCAAAAGATGATTGGCACGTTGGAGTGATAGGAATAATGGCTAGTAGGTTGGTGGATATTTATAATGTTCCTGTAGCTGTTGTTTCCTGGAACGGAGAAGTTGGAAAAGCCTCTTGTCGCTCAATTGACGGGTTTGATTTTGGAGCAACAATTTTGTCTGCAAAAGCAAAGGGTCTTTTACTGTCTGGTGGGGGGCACAAGATGGCTGCAGGATTTAGCGTAAGTAAGTCTAAATTTGAAGAGTTAAAAACATTCCTACAACAAAGATTTAATAAATTAAATTTGCCTCAGCATTCTGTGAGGCATTTTGACGCAACACTTAATCTTGAATCCCTAAACTTGGATCTTTTGGATCAAGTACAGATGCTGGAACCTTTTGGCTGTAGCAATCCGATGCCATGTTTTTATATAAAAAATGTAAATGTTGTATACTCAAAAGTTGTGAAAGAGGATCACGTATATTGTGTCCTGGGTTCACAGATAAATAATAAAGTGCGAACTACTGCAATTGCTTTTGGAGCTATGCGCAATAGAATAGGGTCAATTTTACTCGGAAAAACTAAAATACCGATTTCGGTAATTGTGACTCTGCAAAAACACAGTTGGTCTGGCAATGAAAGCGTAAGATGTTTTATCAAAGATATTATAGAATTCTAACTTTTGGGTAATTTTTAAGAATCTATGGAGAAAGATTTACTGATAGATGAAGCCGTAAAGTCGCCTGAGTATACAGTGACAGAGTTAACACTAATGATGCGAAAAACTATAGAGACAGAGTATTCTCAGGTTTTTGTAATAGGGGAAATATCTGGGTGTAAAATTGCTAATTCTGGACATGCATATTTTAACCTAAAAGATGAACAAAATCTTATAGGATGTGTTTGTTGGAATTCTGCTTTGCGCAAATTTAATTTTGCCCTTGAAGATGGCATGAGTGTTATTGTAAAAGGGAATGTGACTATTTATGGAGGGCAATCAAAATACCAAATTAACGTAACAAGCATCAGACTCTCGGGAGAAGGGCGATTGATGCGAATGTTTCAGGAACTAAAAATTCGCCTTTCAAAAGAGGGCTTGTTTGACCAAGTTTATAAAAAATCTATTCCAACTTGGCCAGCGGTAATTGCAGTTGTTACCTCTCCTCAAGGAGCTGTATTTTGGGATATTATCCATAGAATTCGTGAACGTTTTCCTACTAAGGTTATTTTATACCCTGTTGCAGTGCAAGGTTCCTCATCTGCAGATGAGGTTGTAAAAGCAATATTTTTGCTTAATGATCTAAATTACATGCAAGACTCTTCTCCAGATGTTATTATTTTGGCTAGAGGCGGTGGATCTATCGAAGATTTATGGAGCTTTAATGAGGAAAAAGTGGTTCGATCTATTTTTGATTCAAAAACTCCGATAATTTCTGCTATAGGTCACGAGACAGATTTTACTTTAACCGATTTTGTTGCAGATCTTAGAGCTCCGACTCCGACTGCTGCAGCTGAATTTGTAACTCCAATGACGGTGGATTTTAAAAATCGTCTTATTTCTTTTGGATTGAGGCTTAGTGGTTTATATGGTTCATATCTAAAGCAAAAGCTGAATTTACTCAATGCTTATTCGGTATCAGAGCACAATTTAATTGGATTGCTGCGAAATAAAGAACAAAGATTTGACGATCTTGATTCAAAAATGCGTTCTTATAACTGGAGATTTTATTTAGAACATCTGCTAAGGCACAAGCTAAAACATGAACCTGTAACTAACTTAATTAGTATAAAGCAGCTTTTGCTTAAAAATCTTGCAAACGTTTTGAATCGAGTTTCCTGTCAATATTTGGAAGATCGTTCTAAAAGTTTAAATCTTAACTTTATTCAGATGCAAAAATTAGATGTGAGTAAAGTTTTGAGGCGAGGTTTTGTTCTTGTGAGAAGTAAAAACAAAGTGCTTAGTAGCGTAAAAAATTTAAAAGATTCCGAACTAGTGACTCTGGAATTTTATGACGGCAATATAAAGGCTGAAGTAAAAGGTTCTTGTTAGGTAAATAATTTATGAGTCAATTTGACAAGCGTAAGATTGAGAATCGCAATCTATCCAAATCTTCTCGTAAATGGGTGGAAAGGCATATTTCAGATCCTTATGTACATCTTTCTCGCAAGGATGGTTATTTGAGTAGGGCGGCATACAAATTACTTGAGATGCAAGAACGATTTCATCTGATAAAAGGCTCTGATATAGTAGTAGATTTGGGTGCAGCTCCAGGAAGTTGGACTCAAGTTGTAAGCAAAATTGTCCTGCCAAATAAAGGCCTCATTGTAGCTGTGGATCTTCTACCTATGCAGGCCAATCTAGCTTGCACATTTATACAAGGCGACTGTAAAGATGAGAAAATTATTGAAAAAGTTATTCTTGCTATTTCTCTTTTTTACAACGAGCAGCGCATGGGAGGATTAGGGCTTGCAAATGTCATATTGAGTGACATGTCGCCAAATATGAGCGGGTGCAAAAGTACAGACCACTTAAGATGCATGATTCTATGCGAACAGGTGCTTTCGATATCGGAAAGAATATTAACAAAGGGAGGCGCTATTGTGATGAAATTTCTACAGGGATTAGAGCAAAAAGAGTTTTTGCAAAAGCTTAAAGATAGATTTAAAAAAGTTAAGTTATGTAAGCCTGAGGCTAGCAGAGTAGAATCATGTGAAGTTTATATAGTAGCTCTGAGTAAACTTTAGATTTGCATCTCAGCTTTACGAATTTCTTTTTGGTCTAGGTATAATTTTACCTCTATTATTGGCTTAGTATTTGCAAGATAGTTTTTCGCTACTTGGGGCCACTCAAATAGGATTAGATCCCCTGATAATATCGCTTCTTCTATTCCTAGTTCTAGTAATTCGTTTTCGTGTTTTAAACGATATAGATCGTAGTGGTAAACTCGTTTTCTTGAGGTTTCATAGATATTGAGCAGTGTAAAAGTTGGGCTATGTACGTTTAGTTCTTTATCTAAATAATTGCTTACTATGCTTTTACACAGCGTTGTTTTGCCTGTGCCCAAGTCTCCTTGCAGCATTATGATATTTGCACAGCGTTTATTTGAGATTTTGGATAATATTGAGCCTAGGCGCTGCGTGGTTCTTAAAGAGCTCAGTATGCAGGTAAATGAGGAAAACAAATAAACAACCCTTGCGTAGTATAAAATTAGCTATATATCGGAGCAGCTTGCAATATTGACAACTATGTCATTTAAAGTGAGAAATCCTAGATATTTAGCGTCTTCATTTACAATCATTGCAAACCCATATTGATGTTTTACAAAATGCACTAATTGATTTGTGATACGTGTATTTTTTTCAATTGTCTTGATAGGAGTAATTGCGCTATTAATTATTTTTTTTAGTGACTGTGCATCGTTGTTTTGATCTTTTTGAAGAGATTTTAGCAATAGAGGTACGTGAAGTATTCCAATAATATTATTTTGAGTGTTTTGCCAAACCGGAATTTTTGAATAGGGAATAGATAAAGCTGCTTCCAAGAATTTTTCTGTTTCTAGTTCGTAGTTTATATGTTGAAGCGAATCAAGGTTGGTCATTATTTCTGTTACAACAGTTCTGCCTACTTTGAGTGTTTGTGACGAAGAATCTAGATAATCCTCATCTAAAGGAGATTCTCTGTAGTTCTCTCCTTGATGTAATTCGTACAAAGGATTCGGTTTTATGTGCTTGCGGACTTTATTAGTAATTTTGTCTAATGTGTTGCTAAGAGGAGAGAACACAATAAGCAAAAACTGAAATAGCGGAGAAGAATTAATTAAAATCGATTCTGCTTTTACTACCGCTACGATTTTTGGCAAAATATCTACAAAAGCGATAATTAAAATTGGAGTAATTACCGAAGATGCTATTAATCCAATCTCTTGTCCACAAAGCTGTATTGCTGTAGAGGTGCTTAAAGCGGTTGCAAGGGTGCTCAAGACATTATCTGTTATTACTAAAACTGATATTATTTTTCCTTTTATTGGAAATAACTCCAGTGCTTTATCAGAGTTTTTGACTCCTCGTAATTTTGCTAGCTTAATCTTATTTAGGGTAGATGCAGTGATCGCCGTCTCCATTCCAGACAAAATTGCCGACATGGCCAGCAGTATTACTATGGCGATAAAATTAAATATCATTACTTAAGGAAATTAGTTAATTGACTCAGAGCTCAAAAGGTAAGCTTTTTTCTCTTTAGTGAGAATAAATGGAAGGAGCTTCTCTCTCATTTTACCTTTTCTTGCCATAAAAGGCGGTTAAACTCTGCTCCATAAATGAATATTATATTTGTAATGTAGAAAAATAATAGTGTCGCTACGATGCTGCCTAGTGATCCATACACCAAATCTAATTGATTATACATTGCTATATAGCTAGACAAAAGTCTTCCACTGATTACCCACAGTATTACGCTGATCAAAGCTCCAGGCCACAGCTTTGTGAGAGATAATTTTACATTAGGAATTAAATAGTAAAGCATCACTGTGGATGCAAAAAGTATCAGATAAAGAGCAAAATACCTAAGACTTGTCCACATTGGGCTTAAAGCTTTGACCAGAAAGTTTATTTGTGAAAAGTGACCAAGTATTGCGGGGGCTATTACTAAGGCACCAAAAGCGCAGAATATACAAAGGCTTATTAGTAGAAATTGTACCGTACTTAACAATCTTCGTACCAAATATTTGGGAGGAGAATGAATTTCATATATTCGGTTTAAGATTGTACGAATTCCTTCCACCAAAGAAGAAACCGTCCAGACACTGCCAAATAGCGCTAGAGTCATAAGGCTTTTTGGAGGGACTTTAGTTAAATACTCTATATGTATCTTGATTGATGCAGTTGTCTCATTTGGCAGATTCATCAGCAGCCATTGTACCAATTTTTGTCCAGTATCAGAAGCGCCTACCATGCTTGTTGTAACTAGAAAAAATATCAAAAAAGGAAAAAGGGACAAAAGAATCATAAAGGACATATATCCTGCATGCTCTACTCCGTCATGATCTATGGTTTTTACTAGGGCGTTGTATAGAGTTCTGAAAATTAGTGTAACAGTGTTTAATTTTTTCACGATTTAAGACAGATTGTATATGTATTAGCAAAGACCCGATGAAGAAATATCGATCATTTAAGACGTTTCTTTTGATGCGTATTTTTTGATTTGTTCAATTTTTAGAAATGACAAGAGGCCGCGTAGTTCCTGTTTTGCTGCTAGGTGGGATATAGTTAGTTGTTTTGTCTGAATGTTTGTTAAATCAATTAGGGTAATTCCTTGCAGAAAAAGTTCTCTAAATATCACTCTTTCACTAAATCCTGGTGCAATTTTGCACTTTATTCTTTTTGCTATTCCGTCAATTACTTCTGCAACGGCTCTTTTGTTTTTTGCATCTATGTTGCTGAGACGATTGCGCAAAACTACCCAGTCTATCTGTCCCCCGTCTCTTTGGGCTCTTACTAACTTTTGTTTCCAGACCATTTCACTATAAGTAGAAAGTCCATTGATTTTAAAAGAATCTGGGTCAACTTTTGCTAATAGATCTATGTCTAGAAAGCTATCGTTAATTGGAGTGACAATGGTGTCTGCATAAGAATGGGCAAGTGCAGAAAGAGAGCAAATGCTGGCTGGTGTATCTATTACTATTACATCTACCCTGTTTTGTAGGTCAGATATTATGCTTTGTATTTCTTCTTTCTGCTTAGATCGTATCAGCTCTGTCTCTTCAAAATTAGGAGATATAAGAAAGTGTTCTGGAAGGCTGAGCTGAAACTGATTTTGCTTTTTATTATAATTTTGTCGATTTTCAATATATGTAGTAAGGGAGTGCTGATGTACGTCTGTGTCTATACTTGCTACTTTAAGACCAAAATCCATTAATCCGGCAATTAGGTGCATACAGCAGGTAGTTTTTCCAGCCCCGCCTTTGGTATTTCCTATGACGAATACGTAAGGAGCTTGAGTACGATTTTTCATGTCTTATTTCAGAAATACCTGCAAATTTAGAATATTTTTTTATTTAGAGCTCGAATCTGGTTCATAGAATTTTGATATCCATCTGGTAAGTAAGGCTACTCCAAATCCATTGCCTCCTTCAGTGCATCCCGGTTTTGATTTTTTATTGTATGCGACTCCTGCAATATCTAGATGAGCCCATCTTATTCCATCTTTTATGAAATGTTTTAAAAACTGTGCAGCAGTAGAGCTTCCTGCTTCTCCGTGACACTTGGATATATTTGCTACGTCTGCGATATTTGATTTTATTGCTTCTTCATAATCTTTATGAAGGGGCATATGCCAAATTTGATCTCCTGTTTCTTTGCCAGCAATTTTTAATTCATTTACTAGTTCTTGATCATCGCTAAAGCAGCCAGCGTAAGTAGAGCCAAGGGCTACAACTATTGCGCCCGTTAGCGTTGCAAGATCAATGATAATTTTAGGGCTGAACTTTGATTGTGCATACCAAAGTGCATCTGCTAAAACAAGCCTTCCTTCGGCGTCAGTGTTTAATACTTCTGCGGTCTTTCCAGACATTGTAGTGACTATGTCACCCGGACGTTGAGCGTTGTGTCCTGGCATATTCTCTACAAGACCCACCACTCCTATTGTGTTAATTTTTGCCTCTCTAAGTGCTAAGGCTTTAATTGCTCCGACAACAGCTGCAGAGCCAGCCATGTCGTACTTCATTTTATCCATGTTGCTTGCGGGCTTAATAGAAATTCCTCCTGTATCAAAGGTTACTCCTTTGCCAACAAGGGCTATTGGGGCCACGGTTTTTTTATCTCCTTGATATTTGATCACCACCAACTTTGATTCTTGAGCTGAGCCTTGACCAACTCCAAGCAGTGCTCCCATACCTAGGGTTTTCATTTCACTTTCACCTAAAATTGAAACCGATACGCCTTTTATTCCGTCAAATTCCTCTTGAATCTTTTTTGCATAAGATTCAGGATACAGGTGGTTAGGTGGTAAGTTTACACAATCTCTAGCAAAAAATATTCCTTTGGCCACACATTCTAATTGGTGAAAATTTTTCTCACTTTGCACAGCATCCTCAGTAAAGTGGATTGTGATAGTCTCTGTTTGGACGTTTGTGGCTTTTTCAGTTTTATACTGGTCAAATTTATAACTGGACAGTAATGCTCCGTAGGCAAGGTTTGCATTCCAAAATGCCTCAGAATCTTGTCCAATCTCTTTGCCTAAGGAAATTTCGGAGCGCAAAATTTGATTTGTTGAGAGAACGCTAAATAGTAAAGAGCCTAGATCTTGAATTTTATCTTCTGACATGTCAGACAATTTTCCAACGCCTATAAGTATGACATTTGAAATCTTATCGATGTTTAAAATGGATAGAATTTTTACACTTGAATATTGTCCTTTAAAGACTGTACTAGATTTTAAAAATTCTTTCGCGACTAAATATTGGTTGGTGTCTTGCTTTGCGTGAGAATTTGCAAGTACTTGTAAATTTTCGTCTACAAAGAGGCATAAAGCAGAGTTTTCCGGAGACTGCTTAAAGGAGATTTCTAACATTTTTTACCTAATAGATTTTTGATTTGAACTAGTGCTAAACTCCATAAGATCGATGATACAGAAGCTAAAACTAAACCAGTTCTTACAAAATTTAAAGACCCTTTATCTGTAAAGGATAGTTCTCCTATAAAAAGGCTCATAGTAAATCCGATTCCTGCAACTACTGATACCGAATAAACATCCCACCAAGATAGATGGATCATTTTTACCGACCCTACTTTAATTGTCACCCATGTAAAGAAAAATATTCCTATTTGTTTGCCTAGAAAAAGTCCCAGAAATACTCCTAAAGTGATTGGGTGGATAAAAGATTTTAAATTTAAAGAGGAAAAATCTATGTTACAAGCGCTAAGGGCAAACAAGGGTAAAATTCCTATTTTTACGATTTTATTCAAAATACCTTCTGATTTTTGTAGAAATTGAGTTTTTTGAGTTGCGGGAAAAAACGCTCCTACAATTACGCCAGAGACAGTTGCATGAATTCCGCAAATATGTAGGCCCACCCATATCAGCACGCCAGATGCAAAGTAATTCAATACATTGTTTGAACTATTTCTGTTGTGGTATACAAGCATTGCTATTCCGATCAACACTAACAATAGTGACTTTAAAAATATATCGTTGCTGTAACACGATGCTATCAGAATGATAGCTCCAAGATCGTCAAAAATTGCTAAAGCAAGCAAAAACATTTTAGCTGGCTGAGATATTTTGGCTCCCATTACAATGTTAAACACTCCTACAGCAAAAGCTATGTCAGTAGCGCACGGCACAGCAAAAGCTCTATAATTTTGCGGTTCTGAAATATTGATTAAGAGAAATATTCCCGCGGGCACTATCATGCCTCCAAGTGCTCCAATTAATGGAAGAAGAGCCTGATCTTTTTTTGCAAGTGAACCAATTAGAAACTCTTTCTTAAGATCCATCGTGACAGTTAAAAAAAAGAAGGCCATGAGAACGTCACAAATCCACTCTTTTATTGAGAGGGAGCCAAAGCATGCTGAAAAAAAAGAATCGTAGTATTGAGCGTAAATTTTGGAATTTGCTAAGTAAACAGCAGCAATGGAAAAAGATATCAAGCAAATACTACTTAAAGTATCTAGCTGGATTTTCAATTTTTTCATGCGGGTTCGATTTTTAGTGTTAAGTTTTATAGCAGCATAAGGTTTTATACTCAGCAATTGAGTAGCGTATGAAAATTTTACTTTTTGTTTTGCTCTGCATTTCTTGCCTTATGCTTTATTTGAACATAGAATTGCCTTTTATGTTGGCCGGGTTAGCTCAGTGGTAGAGCAATCGCCTTGTAAGCGATAGGTCGTCAGTTCGAATCTGACACTCGGCACCATTGGACCTGGGTTGTATTTAATACTCAGACTTGTTTCCCTTTTGCTTCCTTGAGTTTTTTAAAATCTTCGTCTGCGTGGTAGGAAGATCTTGTAAGCGGGCTGGAAGATACCATTGAAAAACCCTTTGCCTTTGCAAGTCTTTCGTAATAATGAAACATTTCCGGAGTTACATATTCTACTACATTGGCGTATTTGGGTCCTGGAGATAGATACTGACTTACTGTTAGGAAATCTACTCTTGCTGCAATTAAATCGTCCATCACTTGCATTACTTCTGTTTGACTTTCCCCTAGGCCAAGCATAATGCCAGATTTGGTAAATATGCTAGGGTCAAAGTTCTTAACGTCATCAAGCAACCTCAAAGAATTATAGTAGCGAGCGCCGGGCCTTATTGCCCTGTATAGAGAGGGCACTGTTTCGATGTTGTGGTTATAAACATCTGGTTTTGCCTTTACTACAATTTCAAGAGCCTTTGGTTTACGCAGAAAATCTGGAGTTAGAACCTCTATGGTTGTTTGTGGGGATGTTTGTTTTATTTGCAAAATGCATTGAGCAAAATGGTTTGCTCCTCCGTCTTCTAGATCGTCTCTATCTACTGAAGTGATAACGATATGAGAAAGACCAAGGGCCTTTACGGAAAGTGCTACTCTTTCTGGTTCATGTGGGTCTACTGGACCTGGCACTCCAGTTTTGACATTGCAAAATCTGCATGCTCTTGTACAAGTTGATCCTAATATCATTATAGCGGCATGCTTTTTTGCCCAGCATTCTCCAATATTAGGACAGGATGCTTCCTCACAAACTGTGTTGAGATTTAGCTGAGTTATGATTTCCCTAGTTGCTGCATATTGAGTCGAGTTTGGAGAACGAACCTTGAGCCAAGATGGCTTTTGAGATAAAAGATTGTCTTTTGAAACTGTAGAATCTTTCATTCTAGTGGTTTATCTAAGAAGGAGAAGCCGGTGTTATGTTGCTTAAATACCATCTAGGGTCAGATTGCTTTGTATGTCTGCTAAAAGTCCATTTGTAGTCCGGCGATTGAGTGAGCATTGTGATGAAGGCTTTATTGCTGAACATATAGGCTTCTGTTACTTCTGCTGCATTGTAGCTCTCTTTGGATATTTCCTTTAAAACAGGTGCTAAGGACTTACAATTAGAAATAAAACCTGGATCCGTTAGTTCCTTTAAAGTTGCATCATTAGCACTAACTACTGCAGTTGCAACTGCCCGCATTGCCTCTCTTGCACTTTTTACAAAGGAAGAAAGCGAAAAATTTTCAACCTTTGCAATGATATCCGCTAATCCAGAAAGAACTTCCTCCTTATGCTCTGGAAAAATTAATTTGTGATCTACAATTGGTGCTTTGACTACAGAGTTGGTTACGTCCTTTACTATACTGATTTTACCCAAGCTGTTAGATACGAACTGGGCTCCACCAGTTTTTCCAATAATCGATATTAGCTTGCTCACTAAAAAGGCTACTATGCAGGTTATAATCAGAAATTTGATCATCATTATCTACTGCGTTATGTTCATTGATGTTGGATTGTTATTGAACTCGAGTTTGCTTTTCCTTTTGATAGTATTGTTTGAATGGAAACATAGGCGACTTCAAGTTAAAAGCAATAAACTAACGACGATTATAATCCACAACTAGAAAAATTACTATCTAGAAGGAGTGGCGCTGGCTTTTTTACTCAAGAAGGATTTTTTTTTAAAAAAGGGTGAGACTCGTAAGCTTTTTTTAAGTGTGTAAGTTCAATTTTGGTGTACTTTTGAGTGGAAGAAAGGCTAACGTGTCCTAACAACTCCTGTATAGCTCTAAGATTTGCTCCATTATTTAGTAAATGGGTTGCAAAACTGTGTCTAAAAACGTGAGGAGTGACATTTTTTGACAAACCTAAGGCGTTTCTCATTTTTTGTATTATTATTCTAAATGTGCTTGCATGTAAGGTTTTTCCAAATTTTCCAACGAAAATTGGCTCGTTATCTGATAAGACGAAAGGTATGCGATCTAGGTAATCACTTAATTTTGAGCGTAGTATTGGTAATAAGGGTATTATTCTTTCCTTCTTTCCTTTTCCTTTGATTTTTAAAGCCTCCTCTTTGAGATGATTTTTTGTGACAGACAAAGCCTCGCTTATTCTAAGACCGGTAGCGTATATAAGTATTAGGAGCGTTTCGTCTCTGAGATTAGTCCAGTCTTTTTTTATGTTAGACAAATGAGCGATGCACTCTAGCGTATCATCTATACTAAGGGCCTTTGGATTTGTTACAGCTTTTTTTGGCGTTTTAATTGAAAAAATCTTGCTGCTTTGGCAACAGTTGTGGTCTATCAGAAATTTGTAAAAATTGCGCATAGATGCAACTGCCCTTGCTGAGCTGCTTGCAGCCTTTTTCTGACTAAATCTGAAAGCGAGCCAACTGCGAAAAGTTCTTATGTCTGAATCGACAATCATTTGCAACGTAATTTCACAGCTTAAGTATTTAAATAAAAACCTTACAAAATCTTCAAAATCATTTGTATAAGCAATTACCGTGTGGGCCGAGTAGTTTAACTGATATTTAAGGTGAGTGATCCAGTTGCTTTTTGCATCTTCTAAGGTTTTAAACATTTGTATCCAAAAAATTAGTCATATGAACGACATTATTCTTTTATTTACCGATGCAAAAATTTGCAAAAATCGAACCCAAAACGTCCTCTACTCCTATTTCTCCTGTCAAGCAACGCATTTGACTACAGGCGAGCCTTATCTCTTCGGAAACAAATACTGGATCTTCTATAAACAGTGCCTTTTCAATGCATTCTAGAGCTTTTTTTAAACTAGTTCTGTACCTGCTTCTAGTTAATCCTGGCATTGAGGAAGGACCCGCCAGTTTTTCAGCTTTTTTGATTATTGCATCAGTTAAATTGTTTATTCCGTATTGAGTTTTACACGATACTAAAATTGCATCCCCTACATTTTCGATGTTTGAAATGTCGATTTTGTTGATCACTATTATCGTATCTTTGTCTTTTAGTGACTGAACTGTCTCGCTAATATAGGCGTCTTTAGAGGCGTCTAGCATTATTATTTTCACGTCACAATCGGCGAAAAGATTTACTGCTTTTTCTATTCCTATTGACTCTACTTTATCTTTAGAGTCATGCCTGATGCCTGCAGTGTCGTATATAATGAACGGATATCCTCCTATGTCTAAATGAGCCTCAAGAATGTCTCTGGTGGTTCCAGCGATATCGGTTACGATTGATATGTCTCTGCGAGTAAGGCAATTTATCAGGGATGACTTTCCTACATTTGGTTCTCCAAATATGCCAAGACTTATACCAGACCTTAGCCTTTCTCCTCTACGATTGTCATTTATGTGCAGTAAAATTTGAGACTTTAATTTCAGTATAGATTCTTTACTTTTGAGCGCTACTTTTTGTGGTAGATCCTCTTCGGGAAAATCTATGTAGACCTCTATTAATGCCAAAATACTTATTAGTTGATCTTTCCAAGACGAGTAGAGTTTTCCAAGTTCTCCAAGCATCTGTTTTGAGGCTTGTTTGTGTTGCATGGATGTTTCTGCGTCAATCAGATCCGACAATCCTTCAACTTTGGTAAGGTCCATTTTATTATTCCAAAACGCCCTTTTAGCAAATTCTCCTGGCTCTGCAAGACGCACACCTTGGCAAGAGGCAAGAGTTTCCAAAAGTATATCAGCAACTGCTATGCTTCCGTGTGTGTGAATTTCGGCCACATCTTCACCGGTGAAACTACGTGGGTTTTTAAAAAAGACCACCATTGCTTGGTCTATAAGGTAACTCGGAGATGTCCGAAAATCGTACACTTTGCTTAGCTGCATTACGCCAGGAGCTGGGGTGGGCTTTTGAGTCAATTTTTGCAACAAAAACTCAGTTTTCTCTCCTGAGATGCGAAACACGGCAACTCCAGATTTACCTCTAACTGAGGCTTGAGCAAAAATCGTTTCCATAACCATATTATATTGAGTTCCATTTCAGGCCTCAACGTGGGGTTAGTTTTGACCGAAGAAAATGTTTTCATGCTCTCAATTACAGTTTATGGGAGCATTTCTTGCTGTTTTGAGGATTCTGAATCCATTTTTTTGAACACGTCAGACCATTCTCCTTGCATTGCCGACTTTGCATACTCTGTTACTCTGCTCTCAAAGAAATTTGCGTGTTCAATTCCATTGAGAATTTCGTCAAGCCAAGTTAGAGGATTTTTCTCTACCATATAGATTTCTTTGAGGCCTAGCTGTATTAACCTTCTGTCGGCTATATAGCGTATGTACTTTTTTACGTCTCTTGCGTTGAGCCCTTGAACGTCTCCGAGCTCAAAAGCAAGATCTATAAACGCATCCTCTAGATGAACTATAGTTGAGCAGGCTTTGTACAGTGCGCTTTTAAGTTTTTCTGTCCAAATTTCAGGATTTTCCTGAACAAAGGTGTTAAACAGTCTAATTATTGAGTACATGTGAAGAGTTTCGTCTCTTACAGACCACGTGACGATTTGACCCATTCCTTTGAGTTTGTTAAATCTGGTGAAGTTCAACAAAATAGCAAAAGATGCGAACAGTTGTAGTCCTTCTGTAAATGCTCCAAATGCTGCAAGAGTAAGGGCTATTTCTTCTTTTGTATTTGTTCCAAAGTCGGCCATATAGTCAGACTTGTCGGCCATTTCTTTGTATTTTAAAAAGGCCTGGTACTCTACTTCTGGCAGGCCCAATGTATCTAGTAGATGGGAATACGCCGCTATATGTACGGTTTCCATATTTGAAAAAGCCGCAAGCATCATCTGTATTTCTGGAGGCTGAAATACTCTAGAATAATGCTTCATATAGCAATTGTTTACGTCGATATCTGCTTGAGTAAAAAAGCGCAATATTTGAGTAACAAGATTCTTTTCATCTCCTGTTATGTTGTATTTCCAGTCTCTGATGTCGTCACTCATTGGAACTTCTTCTGGAAGCCAGTGAATCTTTTGCTGCGTATACCATGCCTCGTAAGCCCAAGGATATGCAAAGGGCTTATAGGCCTTACGAACTTGTAGTAATCCCATATTTAGTACCTAATTAATTCTAGTTAAAGTTTATTTGCTTATTGTAATCATTGGCAAGCAAGACATTCATCTTTTTGGTCATTGTTTGTGCTTTCCTCTTTTGGTTCTTGAAATTTAAAGGCCTTGTGGGAAACCTTTTCCGCTCTTTGAATTGAGGTGGATCTACAGTAATACATTCCCTTTACTCCGAGTTTCCAAGCCATGTAATGAATGTCGTGCACGTCTTGCTTTTCAGAGTTACCAGCCAAAAAAACGTTTAGAGACTGAGATTGGGTGATGTAAGGAGTTCTTTCTGCTGCAAGTTTAATAATCCAGCGTTGGTCTATTTCATAGGCAGTTTTGAAAACGGCTTTTTCATGATCAGAGAGAAATTCCAGATGCTGCACTGAGCCTTCATGAGTAGAGATGGAGGACCATACTTGTTCGTTGTTGTGGCCTTTTTCTTCAAGAAGCTTTTGCAGATTCTTGTTTCGAATGTTAAAAGACCCACTGAGAGTTTTTTGCGTAAAGCTATTTGCTGTAAAGGGATCTATTCCTGGGGATGTACTATTTGCGATAATGGATATAGATGCAGTTGGAGCAATAGCGGTTGTATTGCTAAATCTTAATTCCACTCCAACCTCGGCTGCGTCTGGGCAGGCTCCTCTTTCTTTTGCAAGAGCAATAGAGGCTGCATGAGTTTGTTCGCTTATGTGCTTAAAGATTCTATGATTCCAAACGTTTGCCATTACTGATTCTAATGGAATGCTGTTAGCTTGCAAAAATGAAGTAAATCCCATAACTCCAAGTCCCACGCTTCTTTCTCTCGTGGCGGCATATTTTGCTTTTGCCATTTGGCTTGGAGCTCTATCGATAAAATCTTGTAAAACGTTATCCAAAAATCTCATGATGTCTGGAATGAAATCTTGATTTTCTTTCCATTCGTCAAACTTTTCTAAGTTGAGGGAGGAAAGACAGCAAACACCTGTTCTTTTATTGCCCAAGTGATCTCTTCCAGTGGGTAGAGTAATTTCGTTGCAAAGGTTTGAGGTCTTTACCTTTATACCAAGCTTTTTATGATGCTCTGGAATCAGATTATTGACTCTGTCGATAAAGAGCAGATAAGGCTCTCCAGTTTCTATTCTGGTGGCTAAAATTTTGATCCATAGATCCCTTGCTGAGATTTTTTCAACAACAGATCTATCATGAGGACTAAGCAAGCTCCACTGAGCATCATCTTCCACTGCTCGCATGAACGCATCGCTTATGACGACGGCGTGGTGTATGTTGAGGGAGCGTCTATTTAGATCTCCACCAGTTGGTCTACGAAGTTCTATAAACTCTGAGATTTCTGGGTGATCAACTGGAAGATACACGGCCGCGCTTCCTCTTCTTAAGGACCCTTGAGAGATAGCAAGAGTCATTGCATCTTGCACTTTTAGAAAGGGTATTATTCCTGAAGTTTTGCCGTTTCCTTTTACAGGTTCGTTGATTGAACGTACATTTCCCCAGTAAGTGCCAATTCCTCCTCCTCTAGATGCTAACCAGACATTTTCGCTCCAAACATCTACGATGTCCTCCAGATTATCTTCCACGTCATTTAAAAAGCAAGATATTGGAAGACCTCTCTTGCTGCCTCCATTGCTTAGTATTGGAGTTGCTGGCATAAAAAGCAGCATGCTCATGTAGTCATAAAGCTTTTGAGCGTGAGCAACGTCATTTCCGTAGTAACTTGCAACTCTGGCAAATAGATCCTGAAAGTCTTCTTTTTCAAAAAGATACCTGTCTCGCAGAGTTGCTCTTCCAAAATCTGAAAGTAAATTATTGCGAGACTCATCTGTTTTTATGTTAAACTTTCTCTCAATCAAGGACATAGTGATCTAGCAACTGTCTAGTTTGTAAATAGCCAATATTAAATGAAATGGCGGCCAATATTGCAAAGCCATGATAGACTTTAGAAACCTTTTTGTAATCAACAAATCGTCCAGAATTTTTATGATTTTTTCTTTGTAAAGTATTTTTTAGACTTTACATATCATGCAAAATGCGCATCTTTGAGTTAATTTAATCGGGTTCTAGTAAGATGACTGATGGGTTCTTGGACCATGTAAACAAATTACTGGTCAAACAGAGAAATTTGCAAAATGAGCTAACAGGTATTCAGGACATAGGGGGTCCTTTGTACGTAAAAGTTGCAAAAAAGATTGCGGACATGGAGTTTTTAGTCAATCAGGCACAAGAATACTTAAGTATTACGCAAGAGAAAAATGACCTGGAAGCTATGTCTAAAGAGAATAGCGAAGATAAAGATTTTCTCGAATACGTGCTAACAGAAACACAAAATCTTACAAATAATCTTTCGGAAGTAGAGAATAGAATCAAGCAGACTCTGGTTTCAAAAATAGAAGAAAGTAGCGAAAATGC
The DNA here is from genome assembly GCA_903952265.1 of uncultured Rickettsiales bacterium. GTDB lineage: Bacteria > Pseudomonadota > Alphaproteobacteria > Rickettsiales > Rickettsiaceae > CAJBEU01. The sequence goes on from CAJBEU010000001.1 coordinate 113,962, forward strand.
GATTTTAGAGGTTAGGGCTGGCACTGGGGGAGAAGAGGCAGCTTTGTTTGCAACAGAACTATTTCTCATGTATCAAAAATATGCTGCTTTACAAAAGTGGAAATTTGAGATTTTAAGCATTAGTGAAACTGACATCGGAGGCTTTAAGGAAGCCATTGCTTTGATATATGCTTCTAATGCTTTTGCCAAACTTAAGTTTGAATCAGGAGTTCACAGAGTACAAAGAGTGCCTGCAACAGAGACAAAGGGCAGAATTCACACGTCCACCGCAACGGTCGCAGTTCTTCCTGAAGCAAAAGAAACTGAAATTGTTTTGGAAGATAAGGATTTAAAAATTGAAACTTGCAGATCTTCTGGTGCCGGAGGTCAGCACGTAAATACAACAGATTCAGCCGTGCGTATATTGCATATTCCTACTGGTATTTGTGTTTCGCAGTCAGACGAACGGTCTCAGCACAAAAATAAGGCAAAGGCTCTAAAGATTCTGCGATCTCGTGTGTTCGAATTAGAAAAGAATCAAAAAGACAACGCAAGAGCAAGTGATAGAAAATCTCAGGTAGGTTCTGGAGAAAGGTCTGAAAAAGTCCGCACTTACAACTTTCCCCAAGGTAGGGTTACTGACCATCGCATTAATTTTACAGTCTATAATATAGAGGAAGTGGTAAAGGAGGGGCGTCTTGACGAGATAATTTCTCAACTCTCAATTGATCATCAAGCAAAGCTTTTTGCTAATTTTGACTCAGAAAAACTTTAGGTACACTGGGGTTTTTACATTTAGGTCTTAAAACTAAATAATTAGTCAGACTGACTATTAGTGATTATAGCGCCTAGACATTAATAAATTTATGTGGTAGCGGTGAAGAGTAAAGCTTTTTTACCTAGCTGTTTTGTGCATGATTCGGTCTTTAGAGCTGATGGCAAGCTTTCACAGAATGTGTGAATGCGATACTTGGGATGAGATCGTGAAGATCACGGGTAAGACTAGGGAGAGTGTTGCATTGGAGCTTGGAGAGCTTGAACTTGTGTTGGGAAAGAAGCTGATTCATAGGCATCCTGAGGGAAGTGTTGCAAGTAGCTTTAGCGGCAGATTCTTCATGCCAACAGATGCCGGAATGAAGTGGTATCTGCTGATTGGGGAGATGCTTAAGAACCTTGCACCTGGGGATTATTCTACCGAAAGTGCTTTTTTCCACATCATGAACGACTCCTTAGGGCTAGCTGGCAACAAATTGCTAGACGTCACTGGATCTGTTGTAACTTTTTCATTTTTTTCCTTTGGTCATATGCAAAATATGAGGATCTTCACTAACAGTTTTTTGTCATTTTATTGCATAGAATCAGTTCTTGCTCAGTTATTGTATAAGTATAAAGGCCTGCTTTTTTCGACCTTTGGAGATGAAGAAAGGCATTCGGAGGATTTCGATGTCTATTTTCTTCCATACCATTTTCCTAAGGAAGATTTTATAGCAGAGACTTTTGCTGAGGGGAAGACTTTTCTATACGCTCATCCTTCTTACATAGAAACTGCTGGTGCTCCTAAAAAACTCGCAGACCTACGTGATCACCTTTTGATACGTTCCAAAGACTCGACTTCTGCGCGTGCAATTGGAGTAGAAAAGTTTGGGACGATTAGAGATTATCTACCTACGCTACATCATAAAAGATTCATTGAAGTTGCAAGCTTTAATTCTTTGCTTAATCTCGTAAAAATGGGTTCTGGTATTGTTGCACTTACTGACCTTACCCATCGGATCACTCAGGCCAACTTACAAAAAATTGCCCCGCTTGAAGAGGAGCAAGAATTTGTATATCGAAATTTTACTTTTGGTTTTCATCAAAAACACAAGTCTAATCCCGTTGTACAAGACCTGGAAAAGGGTTTGCGCACAATATTCTCCAACTTTAATCAGTAGTTCAGCTAACTAAATGTCAGACGTTAAAGGTATAAGGCGCACCACCTTTGGTACGTTTATTGGAACTGCTCTGGAGCAGCATGACTTTGCTGTTTATACGCATCTTCTTGTTGTCATCACACCCTTGTGTTTTCCTTCTGACGATGTTATGAGCGCCCAAATGAAGGGCTTTTTTGCATTTGCCTTGGGTTTTTTGCTTAGGCCCTTTGGTGGCTTATTGTTTGGGCATATTGGGGACAGGCTTGGCCGCAAGAAGGCTTTGCTTGTTTCAATATCTTTGATGTCTATTCCGACTTTACTAATAGGGAGTCTTCCAGGATATGCCCAAGTTGGAGCTCTTTCTGGTTTTTTGCTTTACTTTTACAGGGCACTTCAAAGCATTTCAATAGGTGGGGAGCTAGCCGGTTCTGGCACTTTATTCGCGGAAAACGCTCCATTAAACCGTAAATATTTTTATTGTTCTTTTAGCAGCGTAGCTTTTTGGGTTGGGGGCATTTTAGGCGCAATGTCTGGATGGTTCTTTATTAGGCCCTTTATGCCTAGTTGGGGGTGGAGGCTCGCTTTCTTTTTTGGCTCTTGTATCGCTCTTGTTGGAATCTATATACGTGCCAAAGGTGCAGAGACACCGGAATTTGAGTCAGTTGTAAAGCAAAACAAGATTCTGAAATTTCCCTTTTTAGAGACTCTAAAAAAAGATTGGAGGGCCCATGTTTGTTACGTTGGAATGATTTTAGGTGCGGGTAACATTTCGTCAATCTTGATGATTTACGTACCCATGATCATGAGGAACAACTTCGGTTACAGTGTTTCAGATTGCCTTGTTATTACTATTTGCTTTATGAGTACAATGGTGATTTCTTATCCTTTATCAGGACTATTGGCTGATCGCATAGGCGGAAAAAAGCTAATGGTGCTTGGAATTGTATTTGCTGCCATCTTGATGTCTTTCGTGCACAGATCAGCAGAGCTTAGTTCTCCTTTTTATTTATTTTTGTTTCAGGGATTGGCCTGCGTCGTGTTTACAGCTCAAGTGGCTCCCATGAACGTAATCACAAAATATATGTATCCAACTGAGCGTAGGTATTCCGGAAGTTCTTTTGGCCAGGGTATAGGGGCTGCCATTGGGCCTGGTTTTGCTCCTTTGGCTTTGACTTTTCTTAAACATCAGACCGGTAGCTTTTGGGGACCTTGCGTCTATGTGATTTGTACTCAGTGCGCGGCTCTATTGGGACTTTATTTTGCACCGAATTTCTTAAAAAAGACTGACTAGACATTAATAAGTTTATATGGTAGGGGTGAATTTGGGATGCTTTTTTACCTAGCTGCTTTGTAAATGATTCGTTCTTTAGAATTAATGTCTAGCTTTCACAGAATGTGTGAGTGCGATACCTGGGAGGAAGTTTTAAGGGTCACTGGCAAGACCAGAGAGCGTGTTGAGTCTGAGCTTGCTGAGTTGGAGTTTGTTTTGGGAAAAAGGCTGATTCACAGGCGGCCTGAAGTGGGTGTTGCTAGTAGCTTTAGCGGCAGGTTCTTTATGCCAACAGACAGCGGTATGAAGTGGTATTTGTTGATTGGAGAGATGCTTAAGGGAATGGGTTCTTACGAATTCTGTTCGAACTCTTTCTTTGCTAAGTTGACTTCTGATTCGGTTTTGGAAAATGTATCTTCCAGAAATGAAAGCTTTCTTGGCAACTTTGTAACTTTTTCATTTTTTTCTTTTGGTCATATGCAAAACCTTAGAATTTTTACCAACGATTTTTACTCTTACAACTATCTTGAGCCTGCTCTATCCAAGATGCTTAGGAAATACAATGGAATGTCTTTTTCCATACTGAGTAATGAATCAGAGTGCTCGAACGACTTTGACGCCTATTTTCTAAGCTATGAATTTCCTAAGAAAGAATTTCTCTCCGAGACGCTTGCGGAGGGTAGGCTTGGGCTGTATGCGCACCCTGAATATCTTGACAGGGTGGGCACTCCTAAGAAACTGGAGGATTTGAACAACCATACCGTATTCCGTTCCAGAGCCACTCGATCCGCTTATTCTATTGGGGTGAAAAAGTTCAATGCAATAAAAGAGTACTCTCCTATTTGGTACAAGAAGAACTACATAGACGTTGATTCTTCTGCTTCTCTTATTAGGTTTGCCGAAATGGGCGCCGGAATTATTTCAATGAACGAAATTTCGGCAAAAAAACTTGATGTAAAGCTAGAAAGACTTGCTCCCTTACAGGAAGAGACGGAGTTTTTGTATCGCAAGTACGTTTTCGGTTTTCACCAAAAACATAAAGAGAGCCCTCTCATTGTGGACTTAGCTCGAGAACTGCATGACGCTTTTAGCTGATTAATTGAAAATGCTATAGAAGAATGGGCGTTTTTTGTAAGAAATTTTGTTTGTGGTAGTATATGATCAATGAGAAAAGCTTAAAGCGCACTAATGTTGCGACTCTTGTCGGCACTTTTTTGGAACAGCACGACTTTATAGTCTATGCACATCTTGTACCTGTTCTTACAGTTGCTTTTCTTGGTCCTGAGGCTACTGCGACTCAGGGTTTTCTCATATTTGCTGTTGGATATCTTTGTAGGCCTCTCGGAGGTCTGTTTTTTGGTCATCTAGGGGACCGATTTGGGCGTAAAAGGGCGATGCTCATATCGATATCCATAATGTCTGTACCTACTTTAGTGATAGGTATTTTACCCACTTATGCTCAGATCGGTGTTACGGCTGGAGTTATTCTTTATATGTGTAGAGCTTTACAGAGCATTTCAGTCTCTGGTGAGGTTGCTGGGGCGGCTATTATCATGATTGAAAATGCTCTTCCCGGGAGAGAGTGTTTTGCTGTGTCTATATTTTCCAGCATCTTTTATGCTGGTGGAGCTGTTGGAGCCCTTTCTGGATGGATTTTCACACAACCATCTATGCCGTCTTGGGCTTGGAGATTTGCATTTCTAATTGGTTCTTTAATTGCTTGTGTTGGGTTTTATTTTCGCTCAAAAGCTGTAGAGACTCCAGAGTTTGAACTAGCTATTCGGCAAAAGAGGATCTCAAAAGCTCCTGTTCTGGAGACGTTAAAGAAAGACTGGATTAGTCACTTTTGCTATCTTGGTCTCGTCGGAAGTAGCAGTTGCGTGTATTCTTATATAATAGCTTACATTCCAAAAGTAATGAAGTCTAACTTTGGATATAGTGTTAATCAGTCTCTTGTAGTGAGCATATTTTTTACTTCCATACTTGTTGTTCTTATACCGTTGTCCGGATTTATTTCAGATAAAATAGGGCCCAGAAAAGTCATTGCTTTTGGTAACATTTTGGTTACCTTAATTTTGCCTTTTGCCTTAAGAGCCATGGAGTTTGAGACTCCTGACTATTTTTTCTTATTTCAAGGTTTGGCGTGTGTTGCCTTTGCAGTACAGCAAGGCCCAATTAGTTCTGTAAATAAGTATATGTATCCAACTGAGCGCAGATATTCCGGTAGTGCTCTTGGACAAGGTCTGGGTTTAGCCCTTATTGGAGGTTTTACGCCGCTTATCTTGAATTTTTTACAGACCAAGGTAGGTAGCTTTTGGGGTCCATCTATTTTCATAATCTGTTGCCAATTTGGAGCTCTACTAGGAGTATACTTTGCACCAAATTTTTTGAATAAGTCACAAGTATAATTTTCAAAACATTTTTTTGTTTTAGGCCAATGGGGTACTTGACTAGCGTATACCTACCTTGAGGCTGTTTTAAGATTCAGGATTAGAAGATTATTTGAATGTTCTTCAGCCCTTCTAGGCGCATGCCTTACTGGCGTAAAGCTTCACTACTCAGTTTTCTTGCTAAGGAGAATTTTTTCTTCTGTTTGTTCTTTCTAGTGGGTGGGCTTCATTTTCCAAGGCACTCAAATTTCTAGGAGAGATCATACGGATCGACATCGATTTTAATGCGAACTTTGCTAGGTTTTTTTACCGAATTCAGCCATTTTTCTAAATAATCTTTGATAGATAGGTCCTTCTCTGCAATAAGCAACATTTTAATTCGATTTTCTTTATTAATTTGTGCAATTCTGGCGTCTACAGGTCCAAATAATTTAATCTTGGGGTGATGTGGGTGCTTAAACACTAGTTCAGCTGCGTATTTTTGGGCAGCTATTTTATTAGTTGATGAAATTAGTATTTTTACAGCTCTATTAAAAGGAGGTAAACTTGCTTTTTTGCGTTGATTTAGCTCCCAATTAATAAAGCCGATAAAATCGTTTTCTTTTACTAGTTGTATAAATTTGCTATTTGGAAAATAAGTCTGGATACAGACAAGCCCTTCTCTTTGCTCTCTTCCAGCTCTGCCGCCTACTTGATGTAAAAGTTGAAAAGTGTTTTCAAGAGTACGAATGTTTTCTCCGGAAAGGCCTATGTCTGCATCAACTACTCCTACCATTGTTAAATTTGGAAAATTATGCCCTTTGGTAATTATTTGAGTACCAATTAGTATATCCAGTTTGTTTTGCGCAAAATCACTCAGTGTAAGGGCCATTGTTTTATTATAAGGTTTATCTCTGCTGGCAATTGCTATTTTGTAACTGCCAAATTTTATTTGTAACTCTTCTGCGATTCTTTCAATTCCTGGGCCGCATGGTACGTTACTTTCTTGAGCTTTGCATTGAGAGCATATTTTTGGCACAGCTTTGCTATGATTGCAGTGATGACACTTAAGTATCCACTGAGTTTTGTGCAAAATAAGCCAAGCGCTGCAGTAGTTGCATTTTTGTCTTAATCCACAACTTGAGCATAGTATCAATGGGGCATATCCTCTTCTGTTAAGAAAAAGCAGCACTTGATTCTTGTTGTTTAAGGCGATTGAAATTTTTTCGTACATTTCTGGGCACAGCCAAGATTTTTCATGTTTATTTTGCATGCTTAAAACTTCTACTTTGGGCATTTTTGCGTTGGCAAATCGGCTGTTTAAAGTAACTTGGGCGTATTTTTTTGCTAAAACGTTTTGATATGTTTCAGTTGATGGAGTTGCAGAGCCTAATAAAACAAAGGTTTTACACAAAAATCCACGTAGCACTGCCATGTCTCTTGCGTTGTAGCAGAAATAACTTTCTTGTTTGTAAGATTGATCGTGTTCTTCGTCGACTATAATCAGTCCTAGATTTTTATATGGTAAAAATAGGGCACTTCGTACTCCGATAATTATCGATGCTGTTCCTTTTATTATTTCTTGTAGAGAATAGGATTTGTTTTTTTCGCTAACTTGAGAATGCCAAGTTATTGGATTGGTTTTGAAAGCTTTAGTAAAAGTAACAAGTATTTGAGAGGTCAATCCGATTTCTGGTAGCAAAATTAACACCTGTTTACCTTTTTCAAGGTATTTTTTTACAAGGTGCATATAAACAGCGGTTTTGCCTGAACCTGTGACTCCGTGCAAAAGAGCTGCATGGTGCTTTTGATCAACAATTATTTGCTCCAAGCTTTCAAAAGCTTCTTGTTGTTCTAGCGACAGAGTTGGCAAATCAGTTTGTTGATCTTGCTGCGTTTGTAAATTTGGCTCTGCTATTTTGATTTGAATTGGAATCGCGACTTTGACTGCGGCACCCAAGGGTACGCAGTAATAATTGCTTGCAAATTTTAAAAATTCTAGATAAGTAAGATTAACAGAGATGCCAATCTTGTGATTGATTTGCCTTATATTGTATTTAAATTGTTTTGAAGAGACAAAATCAATCAGTATTGCTGGAGTTGTTTTATTTCTAAAAGGTACATCTATTAGATCTCCTATACAAAGATCTAGATCAGGAGGAATTTCATAAATCAGACTTTCTATGTGTTCCTGAGGTATTGCAACCAATGCCAATTTTCTATTTACGTCAACTTCATTCATGAGGATGATTTAAAAATGTATAGCGCAAAGATACTGATTGTCGTTATTTTGGTTACATGATAGTACTTGCGTTTGGTCTTATTGACCATTTGTTGAACGAATTTTGCATTTGAATTACTGGTGCCATGAACAAAAAATTTTCTATCAAACTAATAATCCTTTAATAGGTAGGCAAACTTTAATTGCACAAAAAGCCTTAGAAAGCGCTTTGCAAGAACGTCAGTTTGATAGAGTGAAAATCACAATAGAGGGCGTTTGATGCGCTTGTGATCCTAACTGTCCAGAATTGATTTGTTCAGGACTTACTTCATTGATTTCAGAAGTGTGGAAAATGGACAGGGAGAAAAGTATAAAAAATGTATGCATCTCAAAAGATAAGAGAAAGATCTTCTACTTCAGACAAGATCAGACTCCCTAAGTTCCTCCATGCATTGGATTTTTACATAAAATATGTAATGGCCTGGTAGGTGGCATTTTATTTGCAAGTAGGATGTTATAGTTTTTCCTGAGGTGAAACATTCTCGGTCATCGCGCTAATTAATGCCGAAGCTACAACTTTGTTCTGTACTGTAGCCAGAGTTTCAAACTTCCACATTATTCCTCTTTGTTGCATAACTTTTGACTCTAAAATTAAAGTATCTCCTGGGGTTACAATTTGTCTAAATCTTGCATGATTTATTCCAACTAGATATACAGATTTAGGAGGTTCTTGGGAAATCTGGTAAGTGGTTGCAGCCAAAACTGCCGATATTTGAGCCATTGCTTCCAATATTAATACTCCGGGCATTATCTTGTGTGTGGGAAAATGTCCTTGAAAATGTGGTTCATTTGCGGTTACATTTTTTATTCCTTTTACATGTTTTCCATTTTCCAACTCAATCACTCTGTCAATTAGTAAGAATGGGTATCTGTGAGGTAAAATCCTTGTAATTTTTTCGATGTCTATCATAAACAGTTAATAATATGGACAAGTAAATTGACTGATTGTGGTTTTGAGCAGGCTTTAAGTCAAGGTTTTTTGTGCCTGCAATTTTACTTACGTTGACTGAGTTTTAAATATCTATTAAGCTCAGTCTCGTTTTAATTATTGTTTTAATGTTTATTTTATGTTGCTAAAAGGAAAAAGAGGGTTGATCACGGGTGTTGCAAATGAAAGATCAATTGCCTGGGCTATAGCCAAGCTTGCTAGCCAGCATGGAGCAGAACTAGCGATGTCTTATCAAGGAGAAGCTTTGTGCAAGCGTGTTCATCCACTTGCTGAAACAATTGGGTGCGAAAAGCTTTATCATGTTGATTTTTCTCATCAAGAATCAGTTGACTCAATGTTTGATTCTTTAGAAAAAGAGTGGGGTCAGATTGATTTTGTTCTACATTCTATAGTTTTTGCGCACAGAGAGGATCTGACGGGTCGTTACCTAGATACACCTCTAAATCATTTTCAAGATTGTCTTGCTATTTCTTGCTATTCCATGAACACCTTGGTCAAAGGCGTAGAGAAATTGATGAAAAATGGAGGCAGCATAGTGACTCTTACGTACCACGGAGCCAGAAAAGTGGTTCCTTCCTATAACATTATGGGTGTTGCAAAAGCTGCTCTTGAGGCTAGTGTGCGTTATATAGCCTCTGAAGTTGGTAAAAATGGCATAAGGGTGAATTCAATTTCTGCTGGTCCAATTAAAACCTTGGCTTCAAGTGCTGTACGGGGAATGAGTCACATGCTGAAAAAAATACCGCATGTAGCTCCTTTAAGGCGTAATATTACAGGTGAGGATGTTGCTGGAGCCGCTTTGTATCTTTTTTCTGACCTGGCATCTGGTGTCACTGGAGAGAATCATTATGTTGACGCTGGGTACAATATTTTGGGATTTTTGGACGCTGTTGAGGAGCTTAATAGCATGCAAAACGTTGACTAATCAAAAAGAGAACATTTAATCTTTGGCGTTGTTGCATTTAGGGGACTAGCAAACTTTCAATTTCTTTTCTTCTATTTGAAAATGGAACTTTAAAGAGTACAATCGTGTGTAGCAATGTTATGGGGGGATTTTCTTTCTTAGGGAGCGGTGGCTGAGTGGTCGAAAGCGGCGGTTTGCTAAACCGTTGTACGGTATAAAAATCGTACCGGGGGTTCGAATCCCCCCTGTTCCGCCAGTTTGAAGATTTTAAGTTTTTTCAGGAACATAAGGGAACCTGAGGGTAAGGTTACTTTTTACAACTGGATTAGTTTTTACATCTAATTTATCTTGTTATGTCTTTGATCTAAAACCGATTTTTGTTCGGTAGTCATTTTTTGGCACTTTTGGGCAAACGTGAATGTCTTATATTAAGAGACTATCAGAGTCCACAATTAATCTGATTTCTGCAGGAGAGGTAGTTGTAAATCCGGCTTCTGTAGTGAAGGAGTTGGTAGAAAATTCTATAGACGCCAAAGCCAAAAAAATTGAAATTTGGCTAGAAAATGGCGGAAAGACCTTTATCGTTGTTAAAGATGATGGTATTGGAATGTCCAGAGAGGATTTGCATCTTTCTGTAGAGCGCTATACTACCTCTAAACTTGACCAAAATGACCTGCAAAATATTTCTACCTTAGGATTTAGGGGGGAGGCATTGGCTTCCATTATTGCTGTAAGTAAAGTCAGTATAACAACCAGGCATAATAAAGGGCATGATTCGTATAAGTTAATTGCAGGTCAAGAATTACAAAGTATTCCTGTAGTTTCTGACTTTGGTACAAAAATAGAAGTTAGAGATTTGTTCTATACTACTCCTGCGAGGCTCAAATTTTTAAGATCTGACAAAGCTGAGGCATCTTTATGCCTTGGAGCAATCAAAAATATGTCTGTTGCATACCCCTATATAGAATTTGTTTGTTATCTAGATTATAGAGAAGTTTTTTGGGCCCCGTGTCTAAGTAATCTGCCAATCAAAGATGCTTTTAGGTCGCGGGCTGCATTGATTTTTGGTCAAGATTTTGTTAATTCTTCAATTCCGATAGATATAAAGGAAGGAGTGTTAAAACTTTGGGGTTTGATTAGCGTGCCTACGTATAATAGAGCCAGTAGCTTTGAACAAATATTTTTTGTTAATTCCCGTTTTGTTAAGGATCCAATCTTAAAATCTGCATTAAAACGTGCATATAGTGACCTAGTTCCACAGAATCGTCATTCTGTAGTGATTCTGAATCTTGAAATTGATCCGTATTTTATCGATGTTAACGTACATCCAGCTAAAACTGAGGTTCGATTTCGCTCTCCTAAAGAAATAGGGGACTTGATAGTGGATGGCATAAAGTCTGTCATCGGCAGTAACGCCCATCTTTTGATGGAGAATTCAAATCTGGATGTTTCATTTGATTGGCCTGCATCTAGGCCTTATCAATTAGATAGAAATTATGAAAATCTTCTCAAAGAGACTCATAAATTATTTGAACCAAAACCTCAGATAAAGTTAAATTCACAACCTGAATTAGATTCTTCTCCTGAAGGTGTAAATTCGTTTCCTCTTGGCTTTGCTTGTTTTCAATTTAATGGCACTTTTATTGTTAGTCGTACTGAAGATAGCATAGTGATTACAGATCAGCATGCAGCGCACGAGCGTATAATCTATGAATCTATCAAGGAATCTTTTTTGAATAGATCCTTAGAGACTCAGCCCTTATTGAGACCTTTGAAGATAAATATTTCTTCAGATATCCATGCCTTTACTCAAAACCAAGAAATGCTTAGAGAGTTTGGCTTACACATATCTGTTCAAGAGAAAGAGAATTTTATCCTTGTAAATTCTGTTCCATTGCTTCTTGTACAATCAGATATTGCAAAATTAATAATGGACTTGGAGGATGATTTTGCTTTAATTCAGGAAATGCAAAGTATTAAGGATAAGTCTGAATATATTTGCAAAACCTGGGCTTGCCATCACTCTATAAGGGCAAATAGAAATCTTAGCCTTGACGAAATGAATCAGATTCTGCGTATGATTGAATCTACTAGTAATGCAGGACAATGCAATCACGGTAGACCCAGTTATATTAAGTTTAAAAATTCGCAAATCGCTAAATGGTTTGAAAGAATTTGAATCTATAGATCCTCGATAAATTAAACCAGCTTAGAGATCTTGGATTCTGAAATCCATTTAGGAGATTTATTTGTTTGTGTGCAAAGGCTCTACTAGACATGGAGCTTGCTAGTCGTGGAGGTCTGTCTTTAGCAAAGAAACCAAAAAGCACCAGACGTGGAATCTGGTGCATTCGTGATTCTAAACTGAAAAATAGAAAAATGCTTGTATTTTTTAGCTTTTATTTTTTGAAATATCTTCCTAACTTTAATGCATAATTATCTGTTAAAGGATTCCTGCATCTCTTGCTTTTTTTGTTCATATAGCTTTGATAAACCAAGTACCGAGTATACCCACAATAGACTTACTATTACTAAAATAATTCCTAAATAAGGAGCTATCGTCATTTGTGTTGCCACTGGAGATATAATAAAAAACATTTGTTGAACTATCCCTCCACCGGATTTACCAAGTCTACCGCCAACTCCATCTACTGCAGCCTTTCCTTGAGTTTTAATTTGATCATCAAGGGGTATGTAAGCCATCTCTTTTGTTGGGTCAAAAATCGAGTACTTGGCTCCTTTTGTAATTATTACCAAACCAGCTCCTATGAAAACAGCAAGAGCAACTGGACTGATGTCAAAAGCACCTAACAAAATTGAGGCTTCTTCTCTGAATAGTATCAGTAAGAAAAAGGCACTTCCAGTTACTAGTGTAACAAGAGGCGTAACTAAGGCACATGCCTTCCAACTGAATTTTCTGGTCATGTTAGCTCCAATAATCATCAAGAACACTGCAGCTACTCCAGTAATTGTTGAGTACCATCCATAAAAGTTTGTAATATCGGCAGCTTTATTTGCAAATAACACTTTTACCTGACTTTTAAATGTTACTTCAACAAAATTTATAGTCATGCCATATCCAAGCAGGAGAAGTGCTATAAATCCAAGATATCTGGATCTAAAGACTATTTTTATGCTTTCAGAAAAGGTGAGTTTAACTTTTGACCTTTTCTTTGAGCCGATTTCTTCTGGATTATACAATTCTTTGTCTGTTAAAACATTGTTTTGTATCCAATTATGAAGGTACAAAATTGTGCAAAAGGCGACCAAAAGACATAAAATTATCCAGTTAAGTATCTTCCCCCATCTTTCTGAATCTGAAGGAATGTGAGAGTGTATTTTTGTTAAAAATACTAGCAGTTGGCCAGATAGCACTACTCCAAAATTGGCTACTAAACCAAACAAAGGGTAGATTCTTTTTGCTTCCCCAACTTTGGTAATTTCATTTGCGAGTTGCCAAAAGATTACTGAAAGCCCTATTGTTCCCCACAGTTCTGCAAATATGTAAAATAGAGCAAAACTCCAGTTACCTATTAGTGCCGTAATGTAACGTATGTTTGGATATGCTATTGCCATCGCATCTATCCATTCAGGAGATGCGTGAAGCAGATGCGTATTAGGAAGTACAAGATATCCAAGTATCAAAAAGAACCCAGAAAAAAAACATACTGTTGTTCTAAACAGAGCTGGTTTTGAAAGTAGCGTTGCAAGTTTTCCGTAAAATCCCATTAACAGTATTACAAATGGTAAAGTTCCCCAAGTTTTTAGAAAAGAAAAAGATTCAGATCCACAACCATGGGCTGTTAACAATAATGCATCTTTTACGTCCCTTAAGATTGTGTAGTTAAAAAGCACAAAAAACATTATAAGAGCTAAAGGTAGCACTTTTTTTATTTCTCTTCCTGTTACTGGCCAGAAAAAAGCGCGTAGCGGAGAGAACTTGATTTCGCTTGAGTTTATAGACATAAAGAGTAAATATCGCTACTTTGAGTAGTATTTATTGAGTGATTATAAATTACGTGAGAGCGATTATATCCCTTTTAGAGAGTCAGTGTCAATAGTTCAACAAATAAAGAGCAGATTTCTTGTTTTGTGGTTGTTGTAAACTTAAGGATGAATAATCAGAGAAAGATAAACCTTGCGCGATAATTGCTTAATTTTTAATTAACTTATTTATAAAGTTATTACAGGCTTGCAAATATTTACAGATTGATTATATCCTTATGTATAAGTTTGTAGAGAGGATTTTCTGAAGAAGATAAAGTTAGAGTTGTTATCGTGATTTATTAATAAAAGATTAAATAAAAATAAGCATTATGAATATACCCAAATTTTTATTTGTTGCCGGAACTGGATTATTTTTGGGAAATACAGCGTTTGCCCAATACGTTCCTTTTGTTAACTTTATTTCGGAGATAAGGCAAAAAGAAAAGGAAGGCGCAAAGGTAGAGGACTATGAAGTTGTCATAAATGAATATACTCGGTATCTTGCAAGCGTTCCAAAAGAAGTAAAAGAAGAGGAAATGCGGCATATTGGAGAAATCTCAAAGATTGATAGAGAGATTGCAAAATTGCGCCATAAAAAAGCTCTTTTAAATTCCAAGCTTTCAGAGGCATCAAGAGCTCATCAAAATACTAAAATCTCCTTTGAGCAGAGATTACAATCTTTGTCAAAAATAAATAAAAAGTATTCCGAAAACAAAATATCAAAAAATTATAAGAGAAAAAGGGACGATAGCCAAAAGCCGACTTTATAATGACACCGGATTCAATAAGAAAGAAGTAGGGTGGGGCTTGCCTACACTACTTCTTTTGCACCGTGGCAGTGCTTGTATTTCTTTCCAGATTCACATGGACAGTTTTGGTTACGTCTGATATTTGGAATATTGGCTTTTTGTACTTTAACCCTTTCTTTGGGAGCGCTTTCTAGTTCAACATGGCATACCCTTTGTATAAAGAGGGCGCTAAATCTTTCAAGCATTGTTTTAAATGAAAGAAACGCTTCAGATTTGTATTCGTTTAATGGATCTTTTTGAGCGTATGCCCGGTTCTGTATAGCTTCTTTTATTACTGATAACTCGGACAAATGTTCTCTCCAAACTTGATCTAGAGTGGATATTTGAATCAGCTTAGTTATTTGATTCATTTCTTCTTTGGTGCAGGATTTTTCTTTTTTTTCGTATTCTTCATTTAATGATTCAAGTATTTTTCCTATAAATTTTTCCGCAGGTTCTTGCTGTAGGACGAATTCGCTAGATAAATCAACGTTAAATGTGGTTTTACATTTTTTTAAAAAGCGATCTTTTACTTCATAAGGAATGAGATCAGAATCTTCTACAAAATTTTGAGTTGTACTTAAAGCTAAATCTTGAGCCATTGCAAAAAAGGTAGCTTTTGCTGATTCTCCATCAGATTCCAAAAAGGAATTTCTTTGTTGATACACTAAAGTCCTTTGTTCGTTTACGACGTTATCAAACTTCAGTAAATGTTGCCTTGCTTCATAGTGTTGATTTTCGATTTTTTTTTGGGCAGTAGCAATTGCCATGTTTGCCAGAGGATGATTTATTGCATTTCCATTTTTTGGATCAAAATGTTTTTTTAAAAAAGCTATATTTTTTTCTGAAGCAAATAGCTTTATCAAGGTGTCATCAAGAGAGAGAAAAAACTGAGACATACCAGAGTCACCCTGCCGTCCCGCTCTGCCTCGCAGTTGATTATCTATTCTTCGACTATCGTGTCTTAATGCTCCAATTACAAAAAGCCCTCCGGATTCTATAACTTTTCTCTTTTCTTCTAGGCATTTTTCTTGAATCTGATCCCTTAGCTCTTGTTTTTTTTGCTCACTAATATTTAGATTATTTTCTAGCTCTTCTTCAAACATCATTTTAGCATTACCTCCGAGCATTATGTCGGTTCCTCTGCCAGCCATGTTTGTTGCTATTGTTACTCGTTTAAAGCATCCTGCTTGGGCTATAATGGAGGCCTCTTGCGCGTGATTTTTTGCATTTAATACGGAATGAGGTATTTGACGTTTTGTCAGTAAATTAGACAGAATTTCGGATTGCTGTATGTCTCCCGTTCCGAGCAAAATGGGTTGGCCAATTTTGTTTCTCTCTTCAACTAGGTTCAAAATGGCTTCATGTTTGATCTCTGTCGTAGCGCATATTAGATCATCATGGTCTTTACGCTGCAGAGGTTTATGTGTTGGAATTGCTTGTACTTCCAGATTATATATTTTTTTAAATTCTTCAGCTTCTGTTGAAGCTGTTCCTGTCATTCCCGAAAGGTGTTTGTAAGCGCGAAAATAGTTTTGGAAAGTTATTGAAGCAACTTCTTCATTTTCTTGTCTTACCGGAACTTTTTCCTTGGCTTCAATTGCTTGATGCAGACCACCTCCATACCTTCTTCCTTCCGATATACGACCCGTGTTGCTGTTGATGCAAAGTATTTTTGCATCTTTGACTATGTAGTCTACGTCCTTTTTAAATAATGTGTGCGCTTTGAGGCTTTGGTTCACTTGATATACAAAATTGGCATTTTCTATGTCGTATAAACTTGTATCTTTTTCAATTAGACCACCATTTTGTAAAAAAGACTCTATTTTAAGGGCCCCTTCTTCCGAAAGGGAGGCGGTACCCATCTTTTCATCAACCAAGTAATCTGTTTTATTTAAGGTGGATACCATTTTGTCAATTACATTCCATGTCGCTAGATCTTCTCTAGAAGGTCCAGACAAAATCAACGGAGTCCTTGCTTCGTCAATTAGGATAGAGTCCACTTCATCTACGCAGGCTGCATGGAGCTTTCGCTGTACTTTTTCTTTTAAATCGAATTTTGTATTGTCTCTTAAAAAGTCAAATCCAAGCTCGTTATTAGTCGCATAAGTGACGTCACACTGATAAGCATGTTTTCTAGCTTCATCATTCATTCCAGATACGATGCATCCCACAGATATTCCCAAGAATTTAAAAATTTCCCCCATCCAAGACGCATCTCTTTGAGCAAGGTAATCATTTACTGTAACGATATGCATTCCCATGGATTCTAGTGAGCGAAGGTATGCGGTAGTGGTGACTACTAGAGTCTTTCCCTCTCCGGTCGCCATTTCCGCTATTCCTCCGTGATGTAACACTAATCCTCCAAGCAGCTGTACGTTGAAATGTCTCATTCCAAGTACTCTTTTTGCAGCTTCTCTAACTACTGCAAAAGCTTCTGGCAATATTAAGTCTAGGCTAGCGCCATTTTGAAATGAATTGCGAAAATGTTGTGTTTTGTCTTTTAATTTTTGATCACTTAATAAGGCTATGCCCTTTTCTAAGGAATTGATTATTTCGACTGTTTTTTGAAAATGCTTTAATTTTTTATTTCCAGAGTAGTTAAATATTTGTCTAAAAAGGCTGATCATGGTTTTGCTATAGCTTATTTATATGAAGGGCTAATTTTGTCGTTTAGAGAAAAAAGAAGTAAACTGGCTATTGTGCTTTTGTTGGTTGGCAAATATTTGGCTGTAAAGAAGAGTTCATCGCAAGGCTTTTGGATACAAAATTCTCTAAATCTCCGTCAAGAACCTTTTGTATTTCTACCTCTTCGTGACCTGTGCGCATATCCTTTACGAGTTGATAGGGTTGTAACACATAAGAGCGAATTTGGCTTCCCCATCCTATTTCAGGTTTGTTTGCATGGCCTTTTTGCAACTGATCTTTTTGTTTTTGAACCTCTAGCATGTGAATTTTTGCTTTTAGCATGTTTATCGCCATTTCTTTATTTTTATGCTGAGATCTATTGTTTTGACAGTGCACAACGATTTTGGTAGGTAAATGTGTAATACGCACAGCAGAGTCCGTGGTATTTACATGCTGTCCTCCAGCACCTGATGATCTGTATGTATCTACTCTTATATCTTGTTCATTGATTGTTACGTCTATCTCGTTTTCAACTTCTGGATAAACCCAGACGCTAGAAAAGCTTGTCATACGTTTTCCACTTGAATTAAAGGGAGATATTCTTACCAATCTATGTACTCCAGATTCAGTTTTAAACCAACCGTAACTATTTTTTCCTGTGATCTTAATTGTACAAGACTTTATTCCTGCATCCACTCCATCTATCGAGTGTACGATTTCAGATTTTAACTTTAGTCTTTCTGCAAATCTTAGGTACATACGTAGCAAAATCGACGTCCAATCGTTACTTTCAGTTCCTCCCGCGCCTGAATTAAAGTCTATAAAGCAATTATTAAAGGACTGGGGATCTGAAAACAGACATTCTGTTTCCAGAGTGCGAGCAGCAATTGCAAGGGCCGTCATTTCTTCAATTAGTTGACTTGCAAGCGTAGCATCTTTTTCGATTTTGAGCATTTCTGAAATCTCTCTGCATTCTGCAAAACTTTTGCAAAGATCTTTAACTCTGCTTAATAATGAGGCTACTTTTGTCTTTTTCTTTAATAGCGTTCGTGCTTCTAACTCATTATTCCATAGATCTTCCTTTTGCTCTGCTCGTATAATTTCCGAAAGTTCCTTTTCTAGTGCATCAACGTCAAAGACACCTCGTGATTAGGGAGATTGAACGCTCTAGGGAATCTTGCAAAGTCTCAAAGGTCTCCATTGTATTTTTAATTTTAGTAAAAAAACGGTATTAGTTTGGGGTTTTTAAAATATTTACTTCAGAAAATAGGGCTTTTGCAAAAGATTCAGCTTCAAAGCTGGCTAGGTCACTCATTTTCTCTCCCATAGTTGTAAAGTGTATGGGCAGCTTATGCTTATTTGCAATTCCCACAATAGCACCTGCCTTGGCAGAGCCATCCAATTTGGTTAAAATGAGTCCAGTGATTTTGAGAGATTTTGAAAATACCTCTATCTGATTAAAAGCATTTTGGCCTACAGAAGAATCTAATATCAAAATATTGTGTTTTAATGTTGAGTTATTTAAGTTGCTCTGTACCACTTTACTAATTTTTTGTAATTCTTGCATTAGGTTAGTGTTATTACTCATTCGTCCAGAAGTATCGATCAAAACAAGATCGTAGTTTTCTTTTTGTGCTTTTTCCAAAGCCATGTAAGCAACGCTGGCTGGATCTTTTGTTTTTTCATCACAAAAGAAGTCAGCGCCAGCATTGGCGGAGATTATTTGTAATTGTTCTATTGCGGCAGAGCGAAAAGTATCGCACGCTGCTACCAAAACTTTATAACTTGAGCAAAATCTTGAAGATAACTTTCCTATTGTAGTTGTTTTACCACTTCCATTAGTTCCACAAATTAACACTGCATTGGTTTTGCCTTGAGTAATATTTAAAGGTTGTTCACAAGGAGCAAGAATTTCGTACACTAAGCTTTCTAGGGCTAAAATAGGGTCTATTTTTGATTTTGATGAAATCTTGAGCTTATTTACTAATTCTATAGAGGTTGATACTCCAAAGTCTGCTTTGAGTAAAATTTTTTCTAATTCTTCAAAATCTTCTTGAGAAAGGTTTGTTTTGCTTTCAAACAAATCTTTTATTGAAGATCTGATTCCGCAAGAAGCTTTTTGTAAGATGTGGACAAAATCCTCGAAAAGCGATTTTTTCATGTTGCAGTATCGTAGAATAGATTTTTAATTTTGGACTATTTCTTGCTCCAAACACTGGTATCTGTACTTGATCAGTATGTCGTTTAGCTGGTTAATTTTCTGAATATTTTCGAACTCTTTATAAGCCTTTAGAGAGTTACGCGAAAGCAAATTTTGAATAGATTTGAAAAATTCATCGTTAGCGTTTTCAATTTCCGACGCAAGCATTTTTATAGAATTATTGTCTGCCAGCATTGTGCAACTAAGAACAAATCGTAGAATGTCTTGTTCTAAATTAGTCGATAATTTGGCATTTTTAGAAGACATTAGGCTAAGTAAATGAGGTTTCATCAAGGATATATATTCTTTCCACATATTTCCTTGAAAAAGAATTTCTTTTTTTATTATTAAACCTTCTTTGCTTGTATCGTGCTGAACGTACTGTAAAGCTGTTGCGTATTTGTCTGTCATCATTGAGCCAATTGCCTTTAGTTGTAATCTTTTTTGATGTTTCTCAAAGGAATCGTTTTCATTTGGCAAGGAGTTTAAGAGAGACAAAGCTTTTTCTGGCTTGTTATTTTCTAGAAAAATGCAGGCTAAATTTTCTGCCAATTTTTCTTTTTTAGTGCCAACAGTTCTATATTTGATTTGGTGTTCTAAAATTGCTTCCGCCGGATCTAGTAGATCTAAGTTGATTAGATTATTGGCCATTGATAATGCGATCTCGTCGCCCAGACTGCCCACAGGCATCAGGTTTTCAAATTCATAAAATAGTGCTAGACGGCTAATAGGTTCTACACTTGATAAAAAATTCTTTGTCAGAAAAATTTGCTCGTACAAGGAGGCTATCCGTTGAGAAGATGAAAAATCCAAATCAAGAAAATCCTTAATGTATTTTAGTGTTCGCAGCTCAGCAATTACATCGTTTTTTTCCCTATAAAGATCCGCAAGTTGAATCAATAATGATTTCTCCAGATTAGTGTCTCCTCTTATCATTTTGCAGCTTTCTAGCTCTTTTATAGCTTGGGATAACGAAATTTCCTTATCTTCATATTTTATTTTAACAAGCTTTGTTTTAATCATAATTTTATTAGGACCGTTCTTCACCTTTTGATCTAAAGATTCTAATGATTTAAGGGCCAAAGATTTGTTGCCTATTTGATAGTCCAGCATCGCTTTAAAACAAGAAAGCTTTGTTTGTACAAAAGGGTCATCAGGAGAGCGCAATTTTGATAAAAGTTCCTTTATGTCCGAAATATTTTGTTCTTGTAAATATTGTTCTAAATTGTTGAAAACTAGAGTCCAGTAAACCTCGTCGTGGTATTCAGAAATAAAATTTTCTATATCAAGTAAAACTGATTTTTTTAGGTTACTTCCTCTGATTATATTGCTCCATAAAAGCACTTCTCTATCTATTGAGTCTGCTTTTGTTTGCAAATGAATCAGATCAATCATTTTTTTAGCACTGTGTATTTCTTTGATCATGTAATTTGAAACAGATGCAAGGAGCTGAATTTCGGTTTCTTGGAAAAAGGGAGCATAATTTCTAACACTTTCTAATAAACTAGAAGTTTCATGATATTGTCCTTTACTAAAATGAAGACCAGCTAACCTTTTAGTAATGAGATACTTTTCCTCATCTGTATTTGCAACATTTAGTGCATTTTCTAAAGCTTGTTTTTGATTAAGAAAATTACCTTCGTAATACCAAGGAAGAGCTGATGCTAAAGGTATTGTAGAGTCTTCAAATTCTGATTTTTTTACGCTAATTTCATTTTTTTCGTAAAGAATTGGTAGGTCATTCAGTTTTGAAGTAATCGCAATACCTTGAAGAGAGCTTTGCAGATTGAAATTCTCAAAACTTTTAAATGCATCTATTCCAAAAACAAAATTTTTGATTGGCATAACGTACACATATTCACCGGTTTTTTCGTCGTGAATTTTGCACTTTTGGTAATCGGAGGGAATTTTCCATGTATGTTTATTTGCTAACTCCTTATACTCTAGGTTATTTTGCTTTGTGATTTTTGTGCCAAAGGGTGCAAGAACTATTTCAGCGGTATTATTTGTTCCGTATTGTAATTTTGCATAATCAAGTTTTCCGGCCTGGCATGCAACGACAAGGGCATTTGAGCATTTTATAGGTCTAAGCTTTACCTTATTTTTTGCTAATAAGTCAATTTTTTGCGTAGCACCCATTATTACGATCCAAATTTCATCATTTCGTTTAAAGACTGCCAAAGAATCAAAGCAACAGGGAATTTTAATTATGGGAATCGCATTAGCTCCCAGATACGCAGAGATAAAGTTTTGGGGTTGTTTTTCGACTTCTTTTTCTGAATATAGCTTGATTATAGATTGTGTTTTTCCAATTTTAGCTGTCCATTTAGAGTAAGAATGCCTTCCTGACAGATTTATCTTGATAGCTCTTTTATCTGTTTGTATGTACTCTGTTGAGCCTATTTTTTTAGCTGAAGCATCGATTTTTATCGACTGAATCGCTCTATAAAATCGTGCAACAACATATTTGTTTTCGTAACTTAGTACCGGAAATACGTCAACTGCGTGGAAAAAGTTTATGGATAAGCCTTGATTATCTTCAAAAGTATTAATCTTAATTTCTGATGCAAAGCAATTTTGCCAAACTAGGAGTACAGACAAAATCAGAGTAGAAAACCTGCGAGAGCAGTCCAACAGGAGCATTTGATAAAAAAATATTTAATGTGATGGTATCGCTCAAATTTGAGAGTAATAAACTCTGCGTAGATGTATACTATAATACATCTTTGACACTATAAGTAGAGTAATTCTGAATATACACTGATATCATTATGTTTATTGAGATAGCTGAGGCCAAAATACCTGATAGGTACATAGTTGGAATAGATTTTGGTACAACAAATTCTATAGTTGCCGTATGGGAAGAAGGAGTAAAGATTCTGGCTGAGTCTCCTTCTGTTGTAAGCATTTTTCCTGATGCAAGTTTTTTAGTTGGGCAAAGAGATTCCAATGGGGTGGCCATTTCCTCAATTAAACGACTTTTGGGGAAAACCGCAAAAGATTATGAAAGTGTAAAAAGTTATTTTGATAAAAGCACGAAAATCGTTTGTACAGGTCAAGAATTAAAACTTAGTATTTACGATCACTTTTTTTCTCCCATAGAAATCACTAGTGCAATCCTTACTCATCTGAAAACTTTAGCAGAAGAAAAGTCTGGAAGAGTTATTGACGGTGCAGTTATTACGGTGCCGGCTTATTTTGATAGTAATGCTAAGAAAGGAGTTTTAATGGCCGCTAGAGCTTGCGGAATAGAGGTATTAAGAGTTATAGCTGAACCTACCTCAGCTGCTTATGCTTACGGATTGCAAAACAATTCCCTTGGTCAATACGTGGTTTTTGATTTAGGTGGAGGGACTTTTGACGTATCAATTCTTAAAATGTACAAAGGGGTTTTCAGAGTTTTAGGCGTAGATGGAGATTCTTTGCTTGGAGGGGATGACATAGATTTCATACTTTTAAACCACATCTTAGACTCAGCAAAAGTTCAATTATCTGATTTTCTTAATCATGAAGATCTTAGAATTATCGCAAAAAATGCAAAGGAGGAATTGTCTACTAAAGAGGATGTTTTGGTAGACTTACCAATGAACAAATCAGTCAAAATTAGTAGAGAAAAGCTTACTGAATTGATTTTTCCTATCGTGAAAAAGACCATAGCAATCACAAAAAATCTTGTATCAGTTCAGGAAGGGCTAAAATTGAATGGCGTTTTATTAGTTGGAGGAAGTACAAAAATGCCTATTTTTGAAGAATGTCTGCAGGAAGCTTTTTTAGGAGTTCCAATACTAAAGGATTTGGATCCAGAAAGAATAGTTGCAATAGGTGCTGCTTTACAAGCACATAATTTAGCTCACAAGAATAAAGATCTTTTAATAGACGTAACACCCTTATCTCTTGGAATAGAGCTTATGGGAGGATTGGTTGAGGTTATTATTCCTCGCAACAGCTTAATTCCAACCTGTGCTACAAAGCGTTTTACTACTTATGCAGACGGGCAAACTTCCATGCAATTCAATGTTGTTCAGGGAGAGCGAGATCTGGCTAAAGACTGCATTTCTCTTGCAAGGTTTGAACTTAAAGGTATACCAAAACTAAGGGCAGGGAAGCCTCAAATAGAAGTGCTATTTGCTCTGGATGCAAATGGAGTGCTTTCTATTACAAGTACTGAACTTTCTACAAATGCATCGCAGGAGGTTATTGTTAATGCTAGCTATGGCATTTCAGAAGAAAAGGTAATTTTAATTCTAGAAGATGCTGTGCAAAATTTGGATCAAGATTTTCATCAAAGAATTCTGCTTGAGCTTAAAAATAAAGCAAATGATCTAATAAGAAGCATTTATAAAATTGCGACAAGAGAGGTGTTAGAAAAAAATCATCAAGAGGTTGTCTCCGACATCTTGGCTCTCTCAAACGCCTTAAATCAAAAAAGTCATGATTCCATACAAGCGCTATTGGAGAAATTAAGTCAATCCTCTATGCCTTTATTTTCTGACGTTCTTGAATCAAGTATTAAGCATCATATTGTGGGAAGAAAAATAAATGAAGAAGAAGTATGATTTTAGCTTTTGCTTAAAGCCATTTTTTGGTGATTTTGATATCTGATTTTGGAATAAAAACTCTTTGCGGCTTATAGGGAACTATGAGTTTGGAAAATCTGCTTAATCGAGAAAATATTACAAACCTTGTGCAAAATATTCTTGCAAAGAACAAAAGAAGGAACTAGTCTCGGGCTGTTGTGATCACGAGGCCCCTTAGTTTACCGGTTAGAACGTCGCCCTTTCACGGCGAAAATACGGGTTCGATTCCCGTAGGGGTCGCCAAGCTTAAATCTCCGCAGATTCTGCGTCTACTTTTCTAAAAATTATTCCTAGGTGTTGTATCGGAGTATTGGAGATAATTGCAAACTCGGCCGATGCATGATGCAAAGTTCTTTTATTAAATGGTATTGAAAGTTGATCCAAAATTTTACTTGCTGAATTTGGTATAAACGGCTGTAGATAAATTCCTATGTGCCTTATTATCTCAAGTGTGACGTATAAAGAGTAAGCTGCGTCTTCCTTAGAAGATTTTAATGTATTCCACGGAGCGCTTGTCTCTAGGTATTTATTTGTTGAATTGGCAAGATCCACTATGAGTCTTAAGGACTCATGAAATTGCATGTCTATCACTGAATTTTTAATGTGACTAAGGACCGCTTTAGATTCAATAAGCAAGGGATGAGATAGTATGTCAAACTGTTGGGATTCAATTTTAGGTACTTTGCTCTCAAAATTTTGTTTTACAAGCACAAGAGTTCTTTGCACTAAGTTTCCTATTTTGTCTGCTAGTTCGTTATTTACCCTTTTCAGAAAGGCTTCTTTGGAAATACTACCATCGTTTCCTACGGGTATTTCCCTCAGGAGAAAATATCTTACAGCGTCAACTCCAAAATTGTTAATTAGCGGAATAGGGTCCACAACATTGCCTAAAGATTTTGACATTTTTTGCCCATCCTTCATCCACCAGCCATGCACAACTAGATTTTTTGGTAAAGGCAGATTTAATGCCATTAAAAAGGCTGGCCAATATACTGCGTGAAATCTTAAAATGTCTTTTCCGATTACATGTACACTTTCCGGCCAAAATTTCTGAAATTCTAAGCTATCTTGGTCTGGATATCCTATAGCTGAGATGTAATTCATAAGAGCGTCTAGCCAAACGTATATCGTATGCTTTGAATCATTTGGAACAGGAATGCCCCAAGTACAACTTGTTCTAGAAATAGATAAATCTTTTAGTCCACTCTTTATGAAATTTGTTACTTCATTAGCTTTATTTTTTGGCTGAATGAAATCTGGATTTTGCTCATAAAACTCAATCAACTGATTCTGCCATTTAGATAATGCGAAGAAATAACTATCTTCTTCTACCCATTCAACTGGAGCACCAGTCGGAGACAATAGATCATTGGTTAATTCAGATTTTTGAAAAAAAGCTTCTTCTTTGACGCAGTACCAGCCACTATATTTTCCTAGATAAATATTTCCGCTTTTCTGCAAAGCTTCCCAAGCATGAATTACGGCTGATTTGTGTCTTTGCTCCGTCGTTCTAATAAAATCGTCATTACTGACGTTGCAAGCAACCATAAGTTCACGAAAAAGTCTAGACATTTTATCTGTAAATTCCACACAATTTTCGTTTTTCAAATTTGCCGCTTGCTGAATTTTTTGCCCATGTTCGTCTGTGCCTGTTAGTAATTTTACTTTATGTCCTAAGAGACGCTTTAAACGAGCTGCAGTATCTGTAACTACGCTGGTATACGCGTGGCCTATGTGAGGGCCGCTGTTTACGTAAAAAATTGGAGTTGTAACGTAGTAATGAGGCATAGACATATATTGTCTTAGTAAAGTAGCTTGTTTATTCTCTTGGTATTTGAGTAAGTTTACAAGTTCATAATCTATAAAGTGCAATTTAGCCTCTTTTGATATTTTTAAAGCAAGCTTTGTGAGTCCGGATTGGATAGTTTATTGGTACTGTGGTAGTATCTGCCTTCTTTTACTGTACTTGAGTTTTATCATGCAAAAAATTGGGTTTCTTCCTTTGGTTTCTTTGGTCTTAAGTAGCCAACTTGGTGTTGGAATATTTATGCTTCCTGGAAGATTTTCAGAATATGGGCCTCTAGGTTTATTTGGGTGGGTTGTTGCAGGTGCTGGAGCAATCCTTTTGGCTTTTATATTCTCTGAGCTGTGTAAAAAAAATCCTCAAAATGGTGGCCCTCATGCTTATGTAAGGCAAGCATTTGGGGACAGAGCTGCTTTTTTTACCGGATGGGCGTACTGGCTGATATCACTGATAAGCAATGTGCCTTTAGTGATAATTGGCATAGGGTATCTAACTTCTATGACTGGAGGGTGTAGTGCTTTTACAATCTTACTTTTACAGGTTGGATTTTTGTCTTTTATTACTTGTCTGAATTTTTGTGGAAGCAGTGTTGCTGGAAAAACTGAGGTGCTCTTTCTTATATTTAAGCTTATTCCAATGCTTGCTATTCCGATTGCAGGAATATTGTTTTGCAACAATGAGCATTTTATACCCTTTAACCCTACTGACCAAAATTGGCCAGCGATTTTGCAAAAAACTAGTTTGCTTGCGATGTGGAGTTTTATAGGATTGGAAAGTGCTACCGCACCAGCTGAATCCGTTGCTAATGCCTCAAGGATCATACCCAGAGCAATTTTTGTTGGCACAACTTTAGTGATAATAATTTGTCTTAGCAACAATATTGGAATTATGGCATTAGTGCCTTCGGAAATTTTGAAAAACTCTATTGCTCCATATTCAGAAGCATCAAAAATACTATTTCCTGCAGGCAGCAATCCCATCTTGGGTCTTATTCTTCCTTTGGCGGTTGCAACTACTTGCCTAGGTAGCCTAAATGCCTGGACTTTATTTAGTAGTTATGTAGCCTACGGACTTGCGTCTGAATCCTTGTTTCCTGCAGTCTTTCTCAAAAAAAATAGATTTGGAGCTCCTTACATAAGTCTTGGTGTTGGATATTTGTGCACTTTGATTTTTACGATTTTGTGTATGAACAAGCGCTTTGAAAAAGGACTGATGCTGACCATGGATATTACGATCGTAACATTTTTGCTTATCTACTCTTTGTGTATTTTGGCGTTTTTAAAGCTATTTATCTTTTCTAAGGGAGCGTCTTTTAAAATAACCCATTTAATTCTAGGTTGTTGTGCCTTGTTCTTTTGTGTTTGGGGAATATACAATAGCGGAATTTTATCTATTGCTGTTAGCCTTGGAGTATTTGTACTTGGTACTCCTATGTACTTCTACGCATTTTGGAAACAAAAAGCTGATTCCAGGTGAGCATAGAGGCAGAATTTGGCTGTGTATTGTTACTCTTATTAACGTCTTTGTAAGGTACTTATCCCTTAAGGTGCTATTTTTGGAGTAAAAAAGCTTGATGCGCAGTATACCTTCAATTAATAAGATAAGAATCACCTTCTATTTTTCTCAGGTTCTGTTTCAAGACTTCGGAAAGTAAATAATGCTCTCTCGCTTCCTTAGTAAACAGATGAAGAATCACGTCTTCCAGATCTACGACTACCCAACCACCGTGTTTCATACCTTCGCAATTTGCAGAGTAATTGGATGCTTTTTTAATTAAATAGCTTATGTGACTTGCCGTAGTCCTGAGCGTTTGTTCAACCAGATGTTCTGCAATTATTATATATTTTGCCAATGGGTGATTTTCAAAGATCTCAACATTTATGGCTCTTCTTTCTGCAAGAATTTCTAACACCGAATTTTTCAATTGTTCCACATCCTCGATCAGGCTCAGCTTTTTTTCGTCTAAAGAGTAGGGCGTTTGACGATAAGAAACGAAGTCTTGCATATTTATACTAAAATTAACACTAACGGAGCCTATACTCACAGGGTAATTTTTGCAAGACTCCAAAGGTGCTTTGCTGGTCTGGGCATAAAAATCCATAAAACAAGCCGTCTAACATAGGGGCTTTAAACGATCTTGATTTTCTTTTGGGACACGAACATGGATAGATTATTGTTTAAGCAAATCATTAATGGAGTCCTAGCATATTGAGAGTTGCACATCAGACTATATTTCAGTTGTGCTTTGATCTCTTAGTTTAATCTCTAAGCTCTGAGAAGCAATTAAGGGGCTAGGCGAGCTCACTCCTCCCACCCCCTGGAATTGCAGTCTTCGGAGCAAGAGTGAAGTTTCGACATGTGAGCAAACAATCTTACCCACATTTAAGTACTTAACTCTTTAACGTTCTTGTTTTCTGCTTAATAAATCATTAGTGGGCCTGACCCAAGACCCACGCCTAATTCCTCAGAGAATTTCTCAGCTTCCTGAAGGCTTTCTAGCGCTGTGATCTTCCCAAGCTGCTACTGTAAACATACAGGGTTTCATGAGCATGTTTAAAGTTGACCCATAGAGTAAATTTCCTTTTCCTTGAATTTTTCACATCGTCTTTGACATTGTGCTTCTAAGTTTTGTTCTTGCGGATGAGGGTTTGCCAGGTTCCTATATCTAGAGAGCCTTATCCCTCAAGAATAATTCTCTTATCATCATCTAAGGTCCTGTTTAACCACTCACTATTAGAGGGCTAAATGAATTAATCCAATTGCCCCTCTGCTCTACGGCTATAGAGCAGGTTTTGCCAAAAAAGAGTTCTGCTACTTGTTCCTGATAGGTCAAAATTGCTTCCTTTGCGGCCATTAGTGAGGCCCTGTGATCTGGAACCAATTGTATACTACTCAAGATGCCCTTTGCAAGTCGGCATTGGGTCTAGCAACGTGCTTAATATTTTTTCAGGCCCTGTGGCTTCATCGATTGCTCTATTAACAGCTTCTCTCGCATTAGCAATTCATCCTGCCAAATCTTCTTGAGGCACTTCTTCCGCTTGCACTAGCTCTTGAGCGTGAGGACCAATGTTTATTGCATTTGCGAAGATTAAGGCGCTAAAGATTTTGTTCGAAATACGGTCAATTGCAGTTGTGGCTTTGCTGATGTCTCTAATTAATGTTGGTGGACTCTGGATGCTTGTTTTCGCTGAGTCAAAGTCATTCCTTGTGCTTTTTCTAGCTTAGCTGAGGCTTTTTGGGAGGTGATCTTTCTGTATGGGCTAGCCTCATCGGAGTGCTCCAGGTATCTATTATGGAGATTGACAACTGTAGTTTAAAAGGTTCCTACAAGTTAGCTTCTAGAAGAGTTTTTACATCTCTGGATGTATTTCTGAGCGTTTCTTTAATTTTCTGCATCCTTCTTTCTTCCGTAGTTCTCTCCATCAGCAGGCATCTTATCTGTTCTTGAAACACAGTTCTGTTTCTGGTCATAAAATTTTTCAGTTTCACAGAGAGAAACATGTGTCAATCTTTGAGGTAGGAGATTTTAGTTGTGCATACATCAGTGCTGGTAGGAATGGCGGGGTTTTATTACAACCTATTGCTCTAGAGAGGCTTGCGGAAGAGTAGCGGTATCATATCGGTAAAATTTATGAGGACGCAATATTCTTCATCTTCTATCTGCAATTGTTGAAAAGGCAACCCGCAGTTTTTATACAATGCTGAGATGTAGGACTTGTAAGAATGAGTCAGGTGGCAGAGATTCTAATTCCTAGCAAAAGCATAGGCATTTTTGACTAAAGGCAACTTTTCAGTGTCTTTTGATCCCTACTTTCCTCTAAAAAAGTAGAATCAAACTCTCTTTAAAACAATGCTGGCATTGGTTCCGCCAAAGCCAAAGGAATTGCTAAGTACGTAGTTTAGTTTTGCGCTCACGGCAATATGAGGGACCAAATTGATTTTGGACTCAATTGGTGCATCTAAATTAATTGTTGGCGGTACTACGTTGTCTCGCACACTAAGGGCGCATAGTATCAGTTCCACGCTGCCAGCAGCGCCTAGCATGTGTCCTAGAGACGATTTTGTAGAGGACATTAGCACCGATTTATTTTTTTCAAAAAATAAATCCTGTACTACATCTAGTTCTATTCTGTCTCCAAGCTGAGTGGAAGTTCCGTGAGCATTAATATAGTCCACGTCTTCATAATTTATTTTTGCGCTCTTGATTGCTCTTTCTATGCAAAGCCTTGCTCCTTTACCTTCTGGATGAGGCGAAGTTATGTGATGGCCATCTCCACTCAGACCATAGCCAGCGACTTCTGCGTAGATTTTTGCTCCACGTTTTTTTGCTTGCTCGTATTCCTCCAACACAACCACTCCTGCTCCCTCTGACATTACAAATCCATCGCGATCTTTGTCCCAAGGTCTTGAGGCTTTAGTTGGATCGTTGTTAAAATGTGTTGACAGAGCATTGCATGCACAAAAACCTCTGACTCCAAGAGGAGTTATCGAGGATTCTGCGCTGCCTGCTATCATTACGTCTGCTTGGCCGCTCATAATTATTCGTGCCGCTTCACCCAAGGCGTGAGTGCCGGTAGTGCAAGCAGTTGCTAGGGCCATATTAGGTCCAGTGATTTTGTGTCTTATTGAAACCTGACCAGCGAGCAAATTTATTAAAGTGGAAGGTATAAAAAATGGACTTATGTGCTTTTTATTGGCCAGATCTTTAGCGCCTTCTTCTATATTGCCAAGGCCTCCGATTCCAGATCCCATGCACACTCCCGCAATTATTCCTTGTTCTTCGGTTGTGGCGAGATCTATTCCAGAGTCATTCACAGCCTCTTGAGCCGCAGCAACCCCATACTGAATAAATCGGGCCATTTTTTTCACATCTCTAGCAGCAACGTAGCCTTCAGGGTTGAAACCGTTGTTGGGATCATTTGAAATTTCTCCAGCTATCGTGCAGGGCAACCCATGGGTATCGAACCCCTTAATAGTTCTGACCGCACTTTTACCAGCTGTTAAGTTCGTCCAGGTTGTTTCTGTATTTAAACCAAGAGGTGTTATCAGCCCTAATCCGGTGATAACGACTCGACGAGATTCAAACCAAGACATCAGATCAATTATGAAAAAATTGTGACAGAAGACCTAGGATGCTAAGCTGGTGTTTTTTTATCTAAACGTTTGTCTAAAAGTTTTTGTAGATACTCTACAACTTCAGAAACTGAGGTAATTTTCTCCGCATCTTCTTGAGGAATTTCGCAGTCAAAAGCTGCCTCTAGAGCCATTATTAATTCCACTTGATCAAGGCTATCGGCACCCAAATCTTCTACAAACTTGGCTTCTGCAAAGATCTTAGAAGTATCTATTTTTAACGTTTCTGCTACTAGATGCATTACCTTCTCTTGAATAGTAGCCTTGTCATTGGACCCATTTATCTGTTCAGACATAAGTAAGATTTATTTTAAGTTGACAAACAAAGTAGCTTAACAGTTTCCTAATTTTGGAGTGCTTAGCAGAAAGTTTATACCACGGAACTCAGCTTTATACCAGCAAAGCATTATGGAAAAATGACGCAAACATCATCTTATGGTAGATTTATACCATTAACATGCCTCCATTTATGTGTAGAGTGTGACCAGTAACATAACCCGCCTGTTCACTTGCAAGGTACGCAACAGCATGGGCTACGTCTTCTGGTGTTCCAAAGCGTCCTTGGGGAATTTCTTCTACGGCTGCTTGCTTATATTTATCGGGCAGGTTATCAGTCATGTTTGACACTATAAAGCCTGGTGCAACGGTATTTACCGTGATTCCTCTTTGAGCAACCTCTCTGGCAAAAGACTTGGTCATGCCGATTAACCCAGCTTTAGAAGCGCAATAATTCGCTTGTCCCTTGTTTCCAGCTAAGGCAACCACAGATGAAATATTTATTACTCTGCCGTATTTAGCTTTAAACATAATTTTTAACGCTTCTCTATTTAATATAAAATTAGAGGTTAGATTTATATCTAAAACTTTTTTAAAGGATTCGGTAGACATACGAATTCCTAGTCCGTCTTCTGTTATTCCGGCGTTGCACACAAGAATATTTAGATCTTGTACTTGATTTACTAGATCTATGCAGGCCTTTTGGTCCTGTAGATCACATACTACTACAGAATATCTTTCCTTGAGAATATTTCCTAGAGAGTGTAGTTTTTCTTCGTTTGTGCCACTTAATACAACGTGTGCTCCCATAGAATGCAATAAGGTCGCAATTGCGGATCCTATGCTTCCTGACGCTCCTGTTACAAGCGCTTTGGCGTTTTGAATGAGTCTAAACATCTATGTTTTAATAATAAATTTGGCCTACTTAGGTGCAAGCATTTGTTTTCTAATTTTGCCAGCAAGATCAGCCATTAATTCCGGATTATCTTCTAGATATTTTTTAGCAGAGTCTCTGCCTTGTGCAATTTGTTTTCCTTCGTAAGAGTACCAGGACCCTGATTTTTCTATCAAACCACACTGAGATGCAAGATTTATTACTTCTCCTGAAAATGATATGCCGCTATTGTAAAGTATGTCGATGTTTACTGTTTTAAAAGGAGGAGCGACCTTATTTTTTACAACCTTGACTTTGACTTGGTTTCCTATGTCTTCTTCGTTGTCTTTTATTGCTCCTGTTCTTCTTATATCAAGACGTACTGAGGCATAAAATTTCAAAGCATTTCCCCCTGTTGTTGTTTCAGGATTTCCAAACATCACTCCTATTTTCATTCGAATTTGATTGATGAAAATCAGTATGCAATTTGTTTTTGAAATGGATCCGGTAAGCTTTCTAAGCGCTTGGCTCATGAGCCTTGCTTGGAGACCCACATGTGCATCTCCCATTTCTCCTTCAATCTCTGCTCTGGGCACTAAAGCTGCCACGCTGTCTACCACGATCACATCAATTGCTCCCGATCTAATTAAGGTATCAACGCTCTCTAGGGCTTGTTCTCCGCAATCAGGCTGAGAGATAATTAGGCTATCTATATCTACTCCGAGTTTTTTTGCATAAACAGGATCCAAAGCATGTTCTGCGTCTATAAAGACGCAGGAGCCACCAGCTTTTTGAGCTTGTGCGATCACATGCAAAGTCAGAGTGGTTTTACCTGAGCTTTCCGGCCCGAAGATCTCTATTATTCTGCCCTTTGGCAGACCTCCTACTCCTAAAGCAATGTCTAGGCTAAGAGACCCTGTGGACAGCGTGTCTATCTCGATTCCTGCTTTTTGTCCTAATCTCATTACAGAGCCCTTACCAAAAGCTTTTACGATTTGGCCTAAAGCATTTGAGATAGCTTTTTCTTTATTATCTTTACTTTCGTCTTTTTCTTTGTCCTCTGTGGTCATGGTGTTTTGCTTGGTGAAAATGAGATCTTGAGTGTCGTATATTGATTAGTAGCCCCTATGCTACCACAAATGCCGCAAAGATTAACAAAATATTTGTTCTAGTTTTATCTAATCAGCAATCAAGTTTGCTTTAAACTATTCAAAGTGTAAGTTTCAAGATATTTAACTCTGAAATTAAATAATATTGCTAGAAGAAAATTCGTTAAAAAACTATTTTTGACAAAATATTGCATGTCCATTCTTGTCCAAGAATTTCAAAAACATTTGTGATAAAACTAAAACACAGATTTGCACATAAGCTTTCAGTTGCCCATTGAGGATACGGAGCAGCAACTACGGCTTTTGCTATTTGTAAGGAGTTTTTGGCATTTAAGTAGCTTTCAGTAGTCACAACAATGGCAACTAAAAAACCTATAGAAGAGAGTAAAAAGCCTCTTATTCCTCCAACCACACATCCAAGAATTCTGTCTAATAGAGAAACATCTGGATAAGGTATCAAGCGCTCTATAATAAGACCAAAAATTAGGGCAAGGATGTAAGCAGCTCCACCAGACGCCAGATTAAGCAGTAAAATGCTCTTAATGTAATGCGCTCCAAAGCTTTGCAGAAAGGGAAAGAGAAAAAAGACTAACAATGTCGTAAAACAGAAAAAGAAGAGGGAGCATAAGGATTTTATTCCTCCTTTCCATATACCAAGTACGCTGGATATAAATATTAATCCTAGGCTTACGATGTCAAATGTCATAGTTCCGTTCTTTTGTGGGGGTAATTAAATGATTAATTTCATACTCTGAGTATGGCTAAGAAGAGTCAATACCACAAGAATAATACTTCACTAATCTTGATCAAGCCTCAAAATCTTGACAATTTTTGCCAGTTGAGGGTATTTTAATATTCGATTTTGCTTTAGAGCTTGTGGACATCGGAAAATCAGTAGTTTTAAACCCATTTATAGATTTGATGATAACCAGGTTGTTCTTATATTTTGCTTTGCTTTGCTATAGCTTTTTGGGAGTTGCGCAATGCGCTAGAAACCTAAAGGACATACAAAAGTGCGTTAGGCTGATGTCTTTTTATGAGAGAAAATACTCAATTCCAAAAGGGCTATTGCACGCGATCTCATTAGTAGAAACTGGCACTTCTTATTCAAACTCGAGATATAGAGTTCCTTGGCCATGGACAGTAAATGTTGATGGAGCGGGGCGTCATTTTGACACCTACCAAGAAGCAAAAGACCATGTTAAAAAAGCCCTTAAAAAAGGCCAAAGAAATATAGACGTGGGTTGTATGCAAATAAATCTACGTGCTCATCCTGAGGCTTTTGTTTCTATTGCAAAGGCCCTTGATCCGGAATCCAATGTTCGTTACGGAGCTCAATTACTAAAAAAGAAGTATATACAACATGGAAGCTGGTCTAAAGCAGTAAAATGCTATCATTCCTCACCTAATTCATTAAAAAGTCTACGATATTACTACAATGTAGAAAGCGCCAGAAAAGAGGTGCCCTATGGATTGGCTTTATCGAGTAACGAACGTGACCAATTTTCTTTAGCAAAGGCCAGCGATCCAATTTATAAGCCTGAGGTTTTTGAGGCGAGTTTTGATAGATCTCAAAGAAAAACTCGCTACAATAAAGGGCAGATTAAGTCTAGAAGAGGTAAGGTAAGATTTAGCTCTCTGATATCTAGATTCATAGAAAAGCTTAGCTCTAAAAAGGGAGGTAAAAATAGCATTGCTCAAAGGAGGAGGTTGGTGCGTTAATTGGAAACTAATTGTATGAAATTGATTGCTTGAATTTTCTGGAATTAAATGTTTGTCGAATTTTTCGCTGCAGCATTTTTCAAGGGTTTGTAAAGCATTGGTATCGTTGTCGCTTTGTAAATTTTTCTTCCGAACAGCTCATAAAAAAGTTAAAAAAAACTGTTGTTGATGTACAATAGCGCGATCGGGTAAGGGCAATCGTTTTTGCTGATCAGTAAGACTAAGACTATAAATATCATCCTCATGGCACAAGAAGACCTATATAGATTGGCTTTGGAGTATCACACCGGTCCTGGAGGGCCTGGTAAAATTGCTGTGGTTGCAACAAAGCCTATGGATACTAAGAGAGATTTATCTCTTGCATATTCTCCGGGTGTAGCTGCTCCCTGTCTTGAAATTGAAAAAGATTCAAGTGCTGCGTATAGATATACTAACAAAGGTAACACTGTTGCAGTAATCACTAATGGCACTGCAGTATTGGGGCTCGGCAATCTTGGCCCTCTTGCGGCTAAACCTGTGATGGAGGGTAAATCCGCTTTATTTAAAAAATGTGCAAATATCGATGCTTATGACATAGAAGTTGCAACAGAGGATCCCCATGAGTTCATACATGCGATTAAGTACTTAGGATGCACTTGGGGAGGCATTAATCTAGAAGATATAAAGGCTCCAGAGTGTTTTTTGATAGAAACTAAATTGCAAGAATTGCTCGATATTCCTGTTTTTCATGATGATCAGCACGGAACCGCTATGGTATTACTCGCTGCTCTGACAAATGCTCTGGAAATTCAAGGAAAAAATTTAAATCAAGTAAAAATAGTGATCAACGGTTCAGGAGCCGCTGGTATTGCCTCTGGAAATCTTTTGAAAAGTTTAGGAGTAGGCTCTCTCATTATGTGTGATTCTACTGGAGTTATATATAGAGGTAGAGGAGCTGGCATGAATCAGTGGAAGGATACTTTTGCTTTGGATGACTCGAATTTAAAATCTTTGGCGGATGCAATGCAGGGTGCTGACGTATTTGTTGGCCTTTCAGTTGCGGGAGCTTTGAGTTGCGAAATGGTTAAATCTATGGCAAACAATCCAATTATTTTTGCTCTTGCTAACCCAAATCCAGAAATTACTCCTCAGAGGGTTGCAAGCGTGAGAAGTGATGCAATTGTTGCAACTGGAAGGTCTGACTATTCTAACCAGGTAAATAACGTAATGGGTTTTCCTTATCTATTTAGGGGTGCTCTGGATGTTAGAGCAAAAACAATTACTACTAATATGATTAAAGCAGCAGCTTATGCCGTTGCGTTAATTGCAAAAGAAGAAGTACCAAAGACTATCAAAAAAGCTTACAACAGAAATGACATGATTTACGGAAAAAACTACATTCTTCCAACTCCATTTGACGCAAGACTGCTTGCAAAAGTTTCAGCAGCTGTTGCTAAGGCAGCAATGGAAGATGGGGTTGCAAGAGTTAACGTTGATCTTAGTTCTTATTATTCACTTTAAAATAAAAAGGACGCTCCGCTAGTCATCGACTTCACTCTTTTTCATTTAAGGCCACTTAGATTCGTGGTTTTTGGCTACACCATCTTCTGGCGACAGAAGGTTTACCATAATATCCATTATAGAGAAAAAGATTGGCTGCACTTTCTTCCATCACAAAGGCTTTTTGACAATTGTCCGTGAGGTCCATCAATCGAATATTTGGGCAATGATTGAGGCAAGTTTAAAATTTTGGTGGTTCTCGGGTTGTTTAGGAAATCAAACTGTTGAATCTGCCTGAGCTTCTGAGATACACGCTTGGCCTGTTACTTCACATGCATCATTTGTTAGGGGCGCTTCAAGCCCTAATTCTTTTAAGGCAAATGAGTTATCTGCTAAAAATTCTTCAAGCTGCAGCTCTTTTAGTGCAATAGTAATCTCATGTAGGTGCATTTTGCCCGATTCAATCCAATGCCCCAAAGATTCATGTGCGGCAATTTTGCTATCTAGCCCTATTTTGAGCAATTCGGCCTCAAATTTTGCATATTGACTCTGTGTTTTTGTGCCCTGAAGTTTTAGATCCATAGTCCGCTCGTGAAGATCCATCTTTGCTGACTCGATAAATTCTCCAAGCTCTTCATGTTCGGAAATCTTAATATCAAGATATGATTTCTCTAAATTCTCTTCCAGCTCTGTAAGCTTCCAATTGATTTGAGTTATTTCTAATTCTATCTGCAGCTCTGTGGTTAGTAGATTTTTTTGATTTTTATAATTACGGTGAAGCTTTTGCTCAAGCTCCGTATTTTCCTTTTGCATATCAAGTATTATTCTAAGATAGTCATTGATGTGATAGATGTTTATAAAATCTCCTGGAGTGCATACCCATCCTAATGCTTTCCAGCGGGCTTTCATATTTTCCCAGCGTGTATCTTCAACTGTGGGCAAAAGCGAGTAATGGTTAACGCAGCTAAATCTCACAAGACTATCAAGATCCATATTTCCGTCAAAAGCCTTGCATAGGGCCTTGTATTTTTCATTCAGCGTTTTTATTAATGGGTATATTGTAACCTCTGTCGAGCTTGATCTTCTGAAAATGTTTCCAGAGCATTCATCCATTTCCTTACTAGGGCGCAAGTTTTCTTGATTGCAGATAGTTAGTTTTTTGAACAGTTCTTTTTTTACCTGCTCCTTAATGTTTTCATCAATCTCGACTCCCATTTTCCTTTTTATAAATTTACCTGCCTCTGCTTCTATTGCTTCTAAATTGTAATCGATTATTTCCTGTCTTTTTTCAAGCAGCTTGTCCATGCGTTTAGAATATGATTGATGTTGTGAATCTATCCCAATTCCTCTTTTCATCAGGTTTTTGACACATTCCTCTTCCAATACTATGCGAGTATATTGCTCGCGCCAATAATTAGACGATGAGTCTGATTTACCTAAAGTAAGATAATAATCTTGAAGTATTTCTAAAAGCAGCTGAGGCTCAATTCCTTTGTTCAAACGATTAATAAGAAATTCTGAATTTTGGAGTTTCATTTTCATAGCAATTAAAGCATAATTTTTTTTAGCTCGTAATTATAGTCGTGTTTTAGAGCTTTGCAAGCAAAAAGCTGACTAAATCCTAGCAAATACCCAAGGCTTTGCTAGACTAACGAGATGTTTTTTTCGCTGTTAGTTTGAATAATTTTGAAAGAGAGGTGGCGCGCCCTAAAGGATTCGAACCTTTGACCTACGGATTAGAAGTCCGTTGCTCTATCCAGCTGAGCTAAGAGCGCACGAGAGTAGATTCTATATCAGACTCATCCTTTGTACAAGATTTTAACTCTTAGCTCAACGTTGTCTGAGGTATGTCTCGCGTTATTGATTTAGGCTTAATTAACCAAACTTTAAGGCTTTTTTTGATAATTGACTTTTATTCTGAAGTTGATTTTCAAGTATTTTGTTAGTTGTGTAGATTTGAAGTCTGTCATTTGTAACGGACATCGAAATCACATTTTTCAGTTTTAAATTCATGCAAAGTAATGTTTGACCATTGTATGGATCCAGAACAATCAGATTTCCAGTTCTTGAAAGCAGTACCAAATTGCTGTTAATACATAAAGGAGCAAGAAACTCATGCATAATTTTTGAATTAAGCTGTAGATCGGTCGCCCAAATAATTTCTCCATTTAAAGTGTTAATAGCAATTGCTTGTCGGGCAAGTGTTATTGCAAATAAAGTGTTGCCAATTTGTGCAAGTCTTTGTAGTGATTGAATATTTTTACTCCAAATTACGCGTTCTTTTTTAACATCGTATTTTTGAATCATGCCTGTATGATTGCCCAAATAAAGGAATGAATTATTGTTATCCAGAATTGGTTGGCTTATGAGGCCTGGCATAAATAAATTGATCGGGCCGCCTTTTGCAAAAGGTTTGGGTATCTGCAATATTGGTTTACCTATTTGCTTTGTATTAACAAGAGTTAATTGTCCACAAAAGTGGTTTGAGAATAGCAAGTTGTCTCTGTAAAGCACTGGCTGCATTTTTGATTCAATTGCAATTGGGTCCGGTATTCCAGATGCTGTATACAAAATGCGTCCACTTGGTGTGTTAACTGCATATAGATTAGAAGTGTCGTTAAAGTAGGCTACATCATCTGTGACGCATACCCCAGAGGTCACTTTATCCTGTAATTTTCTGTAACAGACTTCGCTTCCATCTTTTGCCGATAACACAATGAAATATTGGTTAACTGTTACGTATAGTTTTGTGTCTTTATGCATTAAAGATGCAGAGGAGCTTTTGGCGTTTTTTAGCTTAAAGCCTAAATCATAAGACCAGTGTAATTTTTTATCTTTATTGCAATAAGATTTGACATGACCACTACGGGTCATAATAAAGGTGGCGTCTTTGGTTGATATCGCATCTGTTACAATTTCATTGCTTGATTCGAATATATTGCTTATTTTCCATGAATTTAAAGTGCCAGAAACTTTAAAATTAGGCAAAGCATTCACATTGATCGAATCTTCCCACGAGCAACTTCGTGTCATTTCAGGAAGTATAACTCTATGCTTTACGTCTAATGCTGAATTTTTGATTTCCACTCTTTGAAACACTCCGGCTATCGATTTGGGTGTCTTACTAAATAAACCACAGCCGCTAAGTATTACCGAAAGGGATGCAGCTAGAAACGCTAATTTTAACATTTTAGGGACCTTTTTTTGTGTTGTTATTGTATCGATGATAAAACCGCTTTGGCTTCTTCTTTTAGGCTATTTGAGCAATGCTGAGAATATAAAACTGCGTTTAGCATCTCTTTTGCCTTGCTAACTTGACCGATTTTGATGCAAAAAATGGCATTTAAAATGTCAGCGCGTCCGGTAAAAAGCCTATTTTCTTCGGAATCTTGTGTAAAATAAGACGCATAAGCTGAAAATTTTTCTTTATTCAGATTATCCATGTCTAGTGAGATGCTCATCCATATTATTCGCGCAACAGCTCCGACATCAGAGTTGCTAGAATTTGTTCGTAAAATCAGTTCATCTAGCTTTTGCAAGGCGCTCAACTTATCATTTTCTTTTATCAAAGAGTGAATTTTACTTAATTCTAGAATTGCAAAAGAGGGTCGTGTATTAACCAATTGTGATTGGTTTGACTCCATTCTATCTGTATCTGACAGATTTAGAGAGTCCAGTATTAATTGATTCGTTATTTGTATGTCTTGATTGGCCCATTTTTTATTTAGCGCATTCTTATAATAGATAAAAAAAGCGGCGCATAAGGTTATCAAAAACACTATTACGCACAGCCTTTTAAACCAAGCAACTGTGTTTAAGTGGTTGTTTTCGGTGTTTATATCTTCAATGATATCCATGAAGTTTTTCTTAACAAAATGTTTTTCAATACGTAATTGATTTAACCCAGAGTTTTATATTATAGCTGACAGGTGTTTTGCTAAATTCTCTTTTGATAGAATCTCAGTTGTGCTTTGATCTCTTAGTTTAATCTCTAAGCTCTGAGAAGCAATTAGTTTTCTCCCTATTCGGATCTGAATTGGTATTCCTATTAAATCTTGAAGAGCAAATTTTTGACCAGGAGAGCTTTTGGAATCATCATACAGCGTATCTTTACAAATTTTTGAAGCAACGTCATAGATTTCTTCAGCCAATTTAACACAATCCTCATTATTAACGTCAAGATTTGCTATTCCTATTTTAAAGGGAGCCAAGTTGTTAGGCCATAAAATTCCCGCATCATCGTGATGAGTTTCTATAATTGCAGCAACAACACGGGAAACTCCAATGCCATAGCACCCCATCTCTACAGCCTTTAGCTCTCCCTCTTTATTTTGTATTTTTGCGTTCATCGGAATAGAATATTTATTGGACAATAAAAAAGTGTGCCCTACTTCGATTCCCTTACTTTGTTTTAATTGTCCCGATATGCGCTCGTCTTTTGGATTATGTTTTTCATCTGTTGCAGCATAAAGGTTTGCAATGTCTTTTATAATGTTCTCGTTCAATGATGCTTGAAAAAGCAAATCTGCTAGGGCTGGATCAAAGTACAGAGTACTTTCTCCAACGTCAGCAAGGACGTGAAATTCGTGACTAAAGTCTCCTCCTATAGCTCCTGAGTCGGCTTCTAAAGGTAAAACTTTTAGACCTAATTTATGAAAAATTTTCAGGTAAGTAGCATACATTTTCCAATAAGACTTTTCAGAGCTTTGGACATCGATGTCAAAAGAATAAGCATCTTGCAAAAGAAATTCTCTAGCTCTCATTAAGCCAAATCTTGGCCTAATTTCATCTCTAAATTTCCATTGAATTTGGTAAAAGATTTTTGGTAACTCCTGATAAGATCTTACGTTATTGCGGAATATATCTGTGGAGAGTTCTTCTGCGGTGGGGCCAAAAATTAATTCTTGTTGATGCCTATCTTGCATACGCAGCATTTCTTTTCCGTATATTTCATATCTCCGAGATTGTTGCCAAAGGGAGGCTGGTTGCAAACAAGGCATTAGCATTTCTATGCATCCTGAATTATCTAATTCTATTCTGATCACTTCTTCTACTTTTTTGAGAACTTTTAATCCAAGAGGAAGCCAAGCATACAGGCCAGAGCACAATTGGCGAATCATTCCTGAGCGCAGCATCAGGGAATGAGATTTTATTGTTGCTTCTCTTGGCTCTTGTGCAATCAAAGGAAGAAAGTATTTTGATACTCTCATAGGTGTTTTGGAGTTAAAAAGCTACGAAATTCAACTGTATTTAATGCAAGATACAAAGATTCTAGCAATTGGCTAGAGGGGCCATTTTTCAAAGCTTTTTCTGTTTTGTACAAAACATTTAGAGCCTGAATTGCTGTTTTTTTTGAAATAGAGGTAGCAATAGTTTTGAAAGACTCTAGGTATTTAAAAAATATGGGGGGATCAAGTTCCAAGATTGCTTTTTCCAAAGGCTGGTTTGAGGTTAATACCCAGACAAGGTTAAGGTAATATCTAATTAGGGTGCGAATTATCAGGATATCTGGTATTGCGTTTTGTTTTGCAGAGCTTAGTTTTTCTAGATATTTTTTAAAATTTTGCTCGGCAAGTGCTATAAAGATTTCGTCTAAAGACGTGAAGTTAGCGCAGCTGATTATCGATTGCAACTCCTTGGTGCCTACGATTTTCTTATCTAAGAAAAAGCTTTTTAGCTTTTCTATCTCTTTAAAAAAAGAGTTCTGATTTGGAGTAAGATTCTGTATCAGATAGTGTTTTGCCTCTTGATCTATAAAGTAACCTTTTAAGCTTGCCTCAATCATCGCCCAACTATTCTCAGCTGCATAACATCCGATTGATGCAGCCCACGGGCAATTATCGCAAAGCTTTCTGATAGAAGAACTTTTTGAAGTTTCTTTTTGTATAAATATTACGACATTGCTAGATTCTGACCTCTCTATTGCTTTCCAAAAGGCGGTGTCTATCGAATTTGGAACGTCGATGATTTTGACAATCTCTCGCTCGGAAAAAAGATTTAGACTCGCTAGAACGCAGTAGAAGCCTTCCTCGCTGATGTCACTATGTAAGATAGATCTTACCGTACCTTCCAAAGAGCGTGCAATCTTTTTGCATAATTCTTCGATAAGGCTCAAATCAGGACCGTATAAAAGTACAGTTTTGATAGTATTGCCTTTTATTTTATCTATAACGCTATCTATTTTTTGAGGAGTAAAGCGCATGGAAAAGGACAATCCAATTTATAAAAACCTGCATCAACGCCCAAAGGGAGATTCTTTTAAGTTACTGTGCAATATTTTTTAAAATAGCGCGCAAGCTACTTTGATCACTTTCTGAGTCCTAATTTTGCAACAAGATCTTTGTATCGACTTGGACTTTGAGTTTCTAGATAAGCTAAAAATCTTTTTCTTTGAGCAACTAGCTGCAAAAGCGCTCTTTTTGCTGCAACATCTTTATGTCTTGCTTTGACGTATTCAGTTAGTCCTAAAATCCTGTGCGTCATTAATGCGCATTGCACTTCGGTTGCACCAGTATCGTTTTCGTTTTTGCCAAACTGTTTTACTATCTCTTGAGTTTTTTCTACAGAAACGATCATGTTACGCTTTTACTAAAGTTGAATTAGATTTTTCGTTATTTTAAAACTTTTTTTGCTTTAAAGACACCGCTTGAGTCGACACTACCAATGGCAATCAGTAATCGCTCATGATAAGCAACAAAAGGCCCAGCCTTGTAGTTTAATCCTTTCAGACTGAGGCCTTGCTGCACTTTTGTGCTCTGGTCCGCATTCAAAATAATCTTTTCCATATTACTTAAGATAAAGTCCAAAGGCAACAAACGTTTTAGTACTTGATCTAACCTATTCTCTGAATTAATTGCAAATACATCAAAGGCATTATCAAATTCAAACTCTCCGCACGCTTTGCGAATAAGATCTGAGATTACTCCGCATGTGTTAAGACTTTTTGCGATATCTTCTCCAAGGCTTCTAATATAAGTGCCGCTTGAACACTTAGTTAGATAGGATGCTTCTTTTTTATCAGCCTGATAGGATATCAAGTTTAGCGTTTTTATTTCTATATTCCTTGCAGCAAGATCTATGCTTTTATTTTGCCTGGCCAACTTATAGGATCTTTCTCCATTGACCTTAATGGCTGAATATATGGGAGGTACTTGTGAAATCTGACCAATAAAACAATCAGTTTTAGATTGCACCTCTTTTAGA
Organism: uncultured Rickettsiales bacterium; assembly: GCA_903952265.1. Lineage (GTDB taxonomy): Bacteria > Pseudomonadota > Alphaproteobacteria > Rickettsiales > Rickettsiaceae > CAJBEU01. Next base: position 157,407 of record CAJBEU010000001.1, read on the forward strand.
GAAGGGATATTTCCACTTTCTTCGACGATTTTTCCCTCTAAATCTCCTGTATCCGTACGTTGGCCGAATCTTATAGTAAACTCATAACACTTATAACCAGGAGTAAGGTACTCTATAAGCCTTGTTGCTTTGCCAATTGCAATAGGCAAAACTCCAGATGCCAGAGGATCAAGAGTGCCTGCATGCCCTACTTTGTGCATTCCTCTTCCTAAAGAAGAGTCCAAAAGATTCTTTATAGTGCTCACCAAAGCTGCGGAAGATATACCTTTTGGCTTTATTAAATTTAGCCACCCGGAATATTTTGTTGTCTTAGAGGGTATTTGAAGCACGTTTTAGACCGGAGGCAAGGTTGGTTCGATCTGGCTCAATATCTTGGCTACTTGAGATTCATTATCGATACCAATTTCTTCAAGAAATCTTATTTCAGGAGCGAATTTTAACTGTATTTCGTTTGACAGCAAAAACCTAATTCTTTTTTTATGTTGATTTAAAATCGCAATTAGCTCACTAGCTCGCATTTTACTACCTGTCTCGGGCAACACAAAAAAAGAGCAAAGGCGTAGATCTGAAGATACTTTTACCTGAGTAACTGTCAAATGCAGTCCATCTAGCACGCTATCAATAGAGTAAAGCCTGGAGAAAATCTTGGTCATCGCAGCACGTGCGCTGCTTGCAACTCGCTCTACTCTGAAAGATTGAGTATTTACCATTATCTTCCTCTTTTGATATTTAGCAGGGAATTCCATATTAGGATTAAAGCTCCAAATGCAATGGCCATATCCGCGATGTTAAAAATAGGAAAGCAGTATTTTCCAAAATGTATATCTATGAAATCAAGCACCGCTCCATGCAATACTCTGTCTATAACGTTGCTCAATGCTCCACCTAAAATCAAACTCCAGGCTACTAGGGTTGAATATTCTCTAATTTTTAAAGCAAATGGGTAAAGATGTGCCAAAACAACGCTACTGATTACCAAAAATAAATTATTCCCGTAATCTAATTTTTCAAACATTCCAAAACTAATTCCCTGATTCCAGATTTGTTTAATACTTATAATTCCAAGAAAACTTGTTCCTATTTCGGAACTAACAATAGATTTACAGAATTGATCTAATGCTACGGTGCCCACGATAACTGCGTGATTTATTATAATGGTAACGGCTGACATGGTGCGTAGTGAATTGTAGGGCCTTGGTGATTTTAAAAAATTGTACTCAGGATTTTATATAAAGATTTAGAAAAGTCGAAAGAACTTTTGAAGAGGTTTTCTAAAAAATTAAAAACAAGAGTATTAAAGTTACTTGCCTAAGTGGACATAGAGACCACGTAAGTAGGGTAAATTCTGTGTAATTGGCAATGCAGCCTTATTTGAGAAAGGGTCAAGTCTGCATCATCTTGTTTTTGACGAGCATAAACTGCGGCGTTTCCTGTTGTAACTAAGGCAGTGTCGATTCCAACATTTCTTCCTCCCAAAACGTCTGTTGTTAGAGTGTCTCCGACCATTAAAATCTTATTTAACTTTGGCCTCAAATTGGCTTGCTGAAAAACATGCAAAAATATCTGTTCAAAGGGTTTTCCTATATAAAGCACTGTGCCCCCCATTTTCTCGTATCGTGCAGCAAAATATCCTGCACAATAGGTTTCTACTGTTCCATTTGAGCCAGCAAAATGGGCATCTGGGTTGATACACACTGCGGGTACATTCAAAACACTTGCGTCCTTTAGAGTTTGAATTATGTAGGGATCGTTTTGTTCTGGGGGCTGTTTGTGTGCAGAGATCAACATTAAATTTGCATCCTGCAAGTTGTGGGTTCTTTCAAAGCCAATCTTAGGCAATATGTCGCAGTCTTCATCGGTACCCAATTGAAAAAAAAGTGGTTTAGAGGAGACTTTATAGTTGGTGAAAAACTTGGATAAATATTCTGAATCAGAAAGTATTTCTTTTGCGACTCCTCCTGCCGTGAAAGCTGACCCTGGTACAACATTGATGCCAAAATTTTTCAGCTTTAGTTCCAATTTTGGTGAAAAACAAGAATAGTTCGAGACGAAGAAGACATTTTTTGACGCTATCAATCTATTGACACGATCAACTATTTTGGTGTCTGTTTTTCTTCCTTCAGAAGAATCCATAATTATGACCCCCCAAACATCAAATAAGATAGTATCGTATTCTTGCGAGATTTCTTCGATGCAGTGAATTTTTTCTAGATCTTGCTGTACCATATTAAGTTCGTTGAGTTTTTAAAAATCAAATTCAAAAGCAAGCTAGAGCAAGTAGAATTAAGTGTAAAAACACCAACGCCAATTTCAGCAGCCGACCTTTTGAAAATTCTAATACAGAATTAACTCAAATGGCACAAATATGCACTTAAAAACACAACAAATCACAGAATGGACGCAATTTCTTTTCTTTAGCTATCGTGTTATTGTTTAGGAAGGTAAAGTTGAGTTTTACTCAAAGCTCTGCTGCTCTTTACTCTGAGACCAACACAATATACTTTCCATACTTAGCTAAAATTGGCATGACAGATTTATTGAACAAAAGAACTAACAAATACGATGCTGATTCAATCAAGATCTTCAGAGGTCTTGATGCCGTTAAGAAACGTCCAGGAATGTATATCGGGGACACAAGTGATGGCACTGGCTTACACCAAATGATCTATGAGGTAATAGACAATGCAATTGATGAGGTGCTGGCTGGTTATGCTACAAGTGTAAAAGTTTCCATCCTTGCAAATGGCGCCGCTTTAATTGAAGACGATGGTAGAGGTATACCTACAGATATACATAAGGAAGAAGGAGTGTCTGCCGCCGAAGTGATTATGACAAAGCTGCATGCCGGTGGCAAATTTGATCAAGATTCATATAAAGTTTCTGGAGGACTTCACGGTGTTGGAGTATCTGTTGTGAATGCTTTATCTGAATGGCTCGAACTTAGAATTTGGAGGAATAATAAAGAGCACTTTATAAGGTTCGAGGAAGGCAAAATTGTAGCTCCTATTTCTGTTGTTGGTGAAGCAAAGAACAAAGTAGGAACTCAGGTTACGTTTTTTCCGTCTAGAACAACATTTGATACTATAGAATTTAATTTTTCTACGTTAGAAAGCAGGCTTAAAGAACTTGCCTTTTTAAATAAGGGATTAAAAGTTCAAATAGAGGACAAAAGGGTTGAGCCTCCAAAAATCAGTCAATTTGAATATAGTGGAGGAATATGTGCATATGTTGAGTATCTCAACCGCAGTAAAGAGCTTATATCTCCAATTATTGAAATAACTGCTCAGCATACTAGTGGAAGCGAAAATGTTTCTGTTGAGATTGCTCTTCAGTGGAACAAAACTTACTACGAAAACATATTGTGTTTTACAAATACTATTCAGCAAAAAGATGGAGGGACTCATCTTGCAGGACTGAAATCCGGCCTTACTCGTGCTGTTAGTCACTATCTAACTCAATACGATACTTCATCTAAAAAAAATGACCTCGTAATTACGGGAGAAGATGTGCGTGAAGGCCTTAGCTGTGTGCTTTCTGTCAAACTTGCAGATCCAAGATTTTCTTCTCAAACTAAAGATAAGCTCGTGAGCCCAGAAGTTAGGACTGCAGTTGAAACTGTTGTTTTCAACCAAGTTTTTACGTGGCTAGAATTAAACGCGATAGAGGCAAAATTAATCATAGCAAAGATTAAAGATGCGGCAATTGCGAGAATGGCTGCACGCAAAGCAAGAGATTTAACTAGGCGCAAGGATTCTCTTGATATTGTTTCTTTGCCTGGAAAATTGGCAGATTGTCAGGAAAAAAATCCTGCACTGTCAGAAATTTTTATCGTGGAAGGAGAGTCAGCGGGGGGTACAGCAAAACAAGGCAGAAGTAGAAAATATCAAGCCATACTGCCCCTGAGAGGAAAGATTCTAAATGTGGAAAAAGCAAGATTTGATAAGATGCTTGAGTCAGAACAGGTGGGAACCTTGATTACTGCTCTTGGAGCTGGTATAGGTCCTAAAGAATTTGATATAGAAAAGCTCCGTTATCATAAAATCATTATTATGACGGACGCAGACGTAGACGGTTCTCATATTCGGACCCTTCTATTAACATTTTTCTTTAGGCATATGCCTGTTGTTATAGAGAGAGGCTATTTATATGTAGCCCAACCTCCTCTGTACAAAGTTCGACACGGTAATGGAAAAGAAATTTATCTGAAAAATGATCTTGTAATGAGAGAGTATCTTGTGGATACAGCTCTTTCAGATGATGTTCAGATATTGCATCTAGATTCAAGGCTTGATTTAGAGGAAGCAAAGCAGATGTGCAAAGTGCTTTATCAGTTTTTTGCAGATTTGCAGACCATACCTATTCCATCTGAGATTTTAGAAATGCTTGCGCTTTTGGCTCACAAATTTGACTTTTATCGAGGGCAAATAGATTTTGAATTGCTTGCAGATTCAATCAAAAACATGGCTTTAATTCTTCCAAGTTGCTTGTGGAGCTTTGAATCAGCCTTCGATAGCATAACGTTTAAAAAATCTCAGTATGGGATGGATGATAGTTACCCAATTTCTGAGTTGAATCTTTCTTCTGAAATATTTAATTCTGCTTTTTCAAAAATTCAAAATTATGTTCAAGGATTTTTGACTGGTCTTACGGTTTGCTCTAAGAGCGGCATGCAGAAATTCTACTTGCCTTCTCACCTTCTTGGGTATTTACCGCAACTTACAAAAAGCAACCTAAAGATACAGCGGTTTAAAGGCCTTGGTGAGATGAATTCAAGTCAGCTCTGGGAGACAACTCTAAATCCAAGTGCTAGAACTTTAATGCAAATCACTATTGTAGACGCAATAGAAGCAGAAAATGTTTTTTCTACTCTTATGGGAGAAGGTGTTGAGCCTAGACGTGTCTTTATTCAAAATAATGCTCTTTACGTGAAAAATTTAGATTTTTAACATAAATCTTTAAGTTGGGTCTTTTGTTGGTCTCAATATTAGTTGACACAAAATAACTTGGGGTTTAGTTTCGTAGTAATAGTTGTACTCGATTCTGAGTATAAATGTGCTTTTATTTGTGTTATCGCCTTCCTTTTGTGTTCGTTTTTGTATAACTCCCTCAGGGTTTTTGAATTGTGAGAAAATCTAAAACGACTACAAAGAACAAAAAACTAGATCGGACTGATGTTTTACAAGACCTTCAGTACATATGTGAATCTTCCGGAGTTATTACTTCAGCCTTAAGAGAGGGCAAAGATGTAGCCCAGCTACCTAACGGTGACATCATTGTGACCGAAATCAGAGTGATCAATACTCAATATAAATGGAACGCTAAGGATAATTGCTTGGTAATTTACGAGGAATAGTCAATCTTTTGAACTATCGCTAATCACTGAGGCTTTTGTCAAAAAAGCATCCTTGCATTGCTACCTTTCAATCAAAAGTTATTCAATTACAACCCTCTCTTATAGGATAAATTTCTTTATTTTGCATGGATTGTCCAAGCTCTCTAATAAAAAACACTTTTCGTGTGAACTTATTTTTTTCAATCATAATTGCAACTTGAGGTTGATTTAATTGCCATGCAAATTTATCATTCTCTACAAGTATTTTTTAGTTTTATAACAGGTATAAAAATGGAACTAGAACTTAATATCGACGATGTAGACTCATACGCAAAGTCTTTAGGTGACATAGCAGATAACTGCAACTTAAGATACACAAATGACTTTGTCAACAGGGCTTATTTTTTAAGACATCCAAGACGTCCAAGATTGGAGGATTTTACTTTATGCAGACATTCCAAACGTTTTCAGGAATTATTTGGTAATCAAGAAACAACCGTGCACATAAGATGGGATAACAAAACAAAATTACTGATAACCTTAAACAAAGACAGCCTATACGTTGTTAAAATAAAAACATGTAGTAAAGATTTATGGAAAAATACGGAAAGACCTTATACGGGGGCTATAACTAATGCTAATGGCCATCCTCATGATTGTTTTAATGCTCATAACGACTGTACAAATAGAATAGATCTGGGGTTTTGGCAAGAGATCAAGACAACTCAGGAAAAGGATTTGGAGAAATTTTTTGCCAATAATCATGAGAGAATGTTCGTGTATGTGGCAGAAGCCATCAGATTTCCACTTTTATTTGTCAGTGAGCTCAGGAATAAAAAACCTGGATCGTTTTTTCCGATTCAAGAATCTTGGAGAAGCCATTTCAAGGAATGGGATACTCGTTCAAAGGAATCCATATCAAGAGTTGTTTTTGAATTGATGTTTCCTGAATCTAGATTAACCCTTAGAGGTGGTGGAGGGCAAAATACAAACATGTATGCTGAAGCAGAAAAAATAGTAAAAAACTCTGGCTTGGTTAGGGAGGATAAGAATAGCAATGGGGATCAGAAGTATTTGAGTGATGTCCTTGAGGTATTACAGAAGTTAATTAGAGAGTCATAAGATGAACACATAGTCTTTTTGACATGAAGTGGTATAACGAATCTCGGAATGGTTTACTTTTGTGTAAGAATTGTTTAGCATATGGTTTAATCTTCGTTATTGTGCGAGGACCATTTTTCATTAAGTAGTTTAAGCTGCAAAACAACTAAATTTTATGCCAACCATTAACCAGCTAGTAAGGCTTGGAAGAAAAAGTAAAATATTTAAATCTAAAGCTCCCGCTTTAGTGCAAAGTCCTTTTAAAAAAGGGGTTTGTGTTTTGGTAAAAATTCAAACGCCAAAGAAACCTAACTCTGCTGAGCGTAAAGTTGCGAGAGTTAGGCTTTCTAACGGCCAGCACATCAATGCCCATATACCAGGGGAAGGCCATAATCTTCAAGAGCACTCCAACGTTTTGGTAAGAGGCGGAAGAGTTCCAGATCTTCCGGGGTACAGATACAGAATTGTGCGTGGCGCATATGATACTCACGGCGTAAAAGATAGAAAATCTTCTCGCTCAAAATATGGAGTTAAAAAGGCCAAATCTGCCGATTAACATTCATCACCTTACTTTACTAGTAGTTTAATTTGTTATTATGTCTCGTAGAAGAGCCGCTCAGGTACGCAAAATTAGTCCAGACTTTCGCTTTAAAAGCGTCTTGCTTGCGAAATTCATTAATAACGTAATGGAGCGGGGGAAAAAGACATTGGCTTGTTCAATAGTTTATGGAGCTTTAGATACTGTTCAAAATAAATATGGACTTGAAGCAAAGACTACTTTTGAAAAGGCAGTGGAAAATGTAAGGCCGTTCTTAGAAGTAAAATCCGTGCGTGTTGGTGGTTCCAATTATCAGGTTCCTTTTTCTCTAGAAGAAAGAAGAAGCACAATTTTGGCTTTGCGCTGGCTAATTAAGGCTGCAAAAAACAGGGCTGAAAATAGCATGGTTTTAAAACTTGCAGAAGAATTTTTTGAGGCCGCAAATGGTAAAGGAGGTGCGGTAAAAATGAAAGATGATGCTCATAAAATGGCTGAGGCCAACAGAGCATTTGCTCACTTTAGTCGTAAAAAGGCGCCTTCTAGTTAACATCGCCGATTTTAAGGCCTATCAACGTTTTCACAAAAATTTTTCTTTTCAATCATGACCAACAAGTCAGAAGACGGTAGCATTCACCCACTCTCAAATGTTAGAAACATAGGAATAGCCGCTCACATAGACGCAGGTAAAACCACAACTACAGAGAGAATACTTTTTTATACAGGAGTTTCTCAAAAGGTTGGAGAGGTGCATGACGGAGATACTGTAATGGACTGGATGAAACAGGAAAGAGAGAGAGGTATTACTATTACTGCGGCCGCGACTTCTTGTCCGTGGAAAGGTTATTCTATCAACATCATTGATACTCCTGGGCACGTTGATTTTACTATAGAAGTTGAGCGTTCTTTGAAAGTATTGGATGGTGCAGTAGCCGTCTTTGATGGTGTTGCAGGGGTTGAGCCTCAATCTGAAACTGTTTGGCGTCAGGCAAATAAATATAAAGTATCCCGCATTTGTTTTATAAACAAACTAGATAGACGGGGGGCCAATCCTGAAAATTGCATTGCAATGATTAGAAGTCGTCTCAAGGCAAACCCCCTCATAATTCAGCTTGCTATAGGGCTAGAAGACCAGTTTGTTGGAGTTGTAGACCTTGTCAAAATGAAAGCAATCGTTTGGGGAAGGGACGCTACTGGAAAAGAGTTCGATGAGGAAGAAATTCCTAGCACTATGCTACAGGAAGCAAAAGACAAGCGTCAAGAAATGCTTGACACTGTTTTAACCTTGGATGATGAGATTTTAGAACGATATTTGGCTGATGAGCCAATTTCTGAAGCAGATATAAAGAAATGTATTCGTAAAGGCACTATAAAGAGAGATTTTGTCCCGGTAGTGCTTGGTAGTGCATTTAAAAACAAAGGAGTTCAAACTCTTTTAGACGCAGTTATAGATTACCTACCCTCTCCTGCTGATTTGGGCTTTATATCGGCCATAAGGGTCAAAGATGGAGAACAAATTCAAAAAGAAATTACAGTAAATGGAAGCTTTGCGGCCCTTGCATTTAAAAGTATGCATGATCCATTTGTAGGCTCTCTGACCTTTATCAGAATATACAGCGGTAAGGTATCAAGTGGAGACATCGTAATTAACACAACAAAAAATAAGAAAGACCGTATCGGCAGAATGCTTCTTATGCATGCTAATCAAAGAGAAACACTTTCATCTGCAAAAGCTGGAGATATTGTGGCGGTAGCTGGACTAAAATATACCACTACGGGAGATACTCTCTCTCTGGGTGATCCGTTGGTAATTTTGGAAAAAATGGATTTTCCTGAACCTGTTATTGAGCTTGCGGTTGAGCCTAAATTTAGCTCAGAGCAAGAAAAGATGACAATTGCTTTGCGCAAACTAGCAGAGGAAGATCCATCTTTTCACATGTCAACTAACCAAGAAAGTGGCCAAATGGTCATTAAGGGCATGGGAGAGCTGCATCTTAACATTATAATAGACCGTCTGCTTGAGGAATTTAAAGTAGAAGCCAAGGTGGGTGCACCTCAAGTGGCCTATAGAGAAGGTATAACTAAGTCTTTTGAGGTGGATTATACTCATAAAAAACAAACAGGAGGTGCTGGGCAGTTTGCTAGAGTAAAAATGTTATTTGAGCCACTAGAGAGTGGCGCTGGGTTTAAGTTTGAAAGCAAAGTTGTCGGGGGAAATGTTCCAAAGGAATACATTCCTGCAGTTCAAAAAGGTTTGGAAGCTATTAAAGAGAGCGGAGTATTGGCTGGTTATCCTACGATTGATTTTAAAGCCACTTTACTAGACGGGGCTTTTCATACTGTAGACTCTAGTAGCCTTGCTTTTGAATTAGCTGCAAAAGGAGCATTTAAAGATGCAATGAAGAATGCATCTCCGTGTCTTTTGGAGCCTATTATGATGGTAGAAGTTATCACTCCTGAGGAATATATGGGAGATATTATAGGGGATCTACAAAGCAAACGTGGTCAGATTGTTTTAATGGAGGCCAACTATGACGCCCAAATAATTCGGGCTCTTGTGCCTCTTGCAGAAACATTTGGATACATCAACATACTGCGTTCTATGGCAAGGGGAAGAGCAACTTACACGATGACATTTGATAGTTATCAACGTATGCCTGCTAGCATGGCTGACCTGGTGATTTCTGGAAAATAGAAGGAAAAGTTGCTTTTATTCACTTAAATAATTGTCATAGAGACTCTCTCCAGGACCACAGTTTTTGCAGTGGCTCCTGTGGTATTGCTTTTTTGAGCAAAATCTCTTTTTGAGTAGAAAAAAGAGCTAAGAATACAAAGTAGTGCATCTTTTCTCACCAAGACTCTTTTAAAAGTGTATAAAGCACTAGCCCTGTTATTTCTTTTACAACAATCAACTTTCTCCTTGAGTAAAGAGCTAAAAATACAAAACAGTATTTATCTAACGCAAACTTTGCTAAAAGATTTAGGTATCACTTCTTCAGCCAAAGTGGGCAATTTGACCTCCTTTTTGTTTTACAAACTTTCTTCGATCTTTATTCCAAATCACTGGCATGCTGTCTAGTTATTTCAAAGTGAGAGCTTCCTCCTGATGGCTATGTTGATTCTTCTATAGAATCTGACATTTGGGGTGATTTTTCTGCTTTATCTTTTTGCATTATGTTATAGTTCAGTTCAAATTCATGCCTTTCCTGTCTATACCTTTGTGTCTTACGGACTTCGCTAAAACCTAATATTCGCACAGAACCTATTTCGTCCGTGCAGTGGCTGCAACCTGTTGGAAAGTCATTTCCTGCAGTAAACTTGCCTTCTTTCTCATTGTAGTACTGATTTACAAAAATTTAGATAAGCAGTTTCTGCTATGTCAGGTCTCTCTCCATTGCCAATTACCTCATACCCAACTATTTTTGTCGCCTCTCTACTTGACTTTCGATTACAAAAGAGGCCAATGAGTATTTCTGCGACCAGCGCAGCGATTGTGTTTTAACAATCTTTAAAAACTCCTCTTTATTTTTGACTGTATCTTGTGCATACTTTTCCATTACATTTTTATCTGAGAAGGTGACATCAAACAACTTTCGAATGGGTTCCTCTAGGGCATACAATGTAAGCACGCTAGGTTCCAACAGTTCGGCTGTGCACTAAATCTTTCAGTATATATGTAAGTCTTTCCATCAGCTTCGTCATGTTCCACTTTGAAAGGACTGAATTTATCTTCATATTCTTTTAGAGTTGCTGCTTTTTTCATGATCTACCCTAATGGTTAGACTATTCAAAACTTACCTTAATTCTTGAACTAAAATTCATCAATACCGATTACAAATAGCTGGATAACAGAAAAATTGAATTGCTAAATCTCCTCTTTTAAGATGCCGTTCTCTAAAAACAAAATTCGATCTATACTTTTGTGATTTAGAGGGTTTGTACTGGTAAGGACTATTATTTTATCTTTTTTGATTTCTGCTAAAACGTCGAAAAACGTTTTTGTACTTTGATCATCTAGGTATATTGATGTTTCATCAAAAAGCATAATTGTGGCATTTTTAAGTAATGCTCTTGCCGTACATATTTGTTGTTTTTCAAAACTCGATAGTTCTAATCCAGAATGCCCCACAACGGTATTGTATTGGTTTGGAGTTGAGCGAATAAAATCATCAATTCCGAGTTTTTTACTGATCTGTATGATGGAATCAATATCATATTGTCCTCCATAGGCTATGTTTTCAGCAATTGTCGCATAAAACAGACAAGGATCTTGAGTAACCAGGCTTATATGTTTTGCAACACTGTCTTCGAAAATGGCGTTTAAATTGTGAACTATTGTATTGTCTTTAATCGCTATTTCTCCTGTATCGGGACTTACTGATCCGGTTATTAGATTAATTATAGAGCTTTTACCCGAGCCGGAAGGTCCTACAATTAGTACTATTTCACCTAATGATATTTTTAAAGCACAATTTTTGAGTATCTCGGATTGCTGAAATTTAAGACTGACATTTTTAAAAAATATTGCTTCTGGCTTTAGTATCATGACTCCTTGAGTTTTGTTTTTAAGAGCTTCAGCCCTTTCATCTAACACTTTAAAAATTCTGATCGTAGTGGCAAGACCAGAGTGCAAAGCAAAATTTAAAGCCATCATTCCCTTAAAAGGTCTGTATAAAGATATAAAAGCCATGATAAATGCAGTGAGTCTTCCGGGGCCAGCTGTAAAACCATCGTTAGCTCCCCAATACAGTAATATACCTGAAATTGCTATGCCGCTTGCAAATTCAACAAAAAGGTATGTTAGTGAATCATAAGATATTTGGTTTTTATACAAACCCATAACATTTTCAACCACGGAATTTGTATTCTGAATTTCGTATTTTGAGGCCAAAAAAGCTTTTACAATGTGTATAGAGCTAAAAACCTGATTTAATCCTGTTGTATATTCTGCAAAAGTTTGTTGCAGCACATATTCTATATTTCTTAATTTTTTTCCTATGATGCTTATTAAGTATCCTGTGAAAAATATTAGAGCAAGTAGCGCAAAAGCTAGATACAAATTCATCCGAATTATTTCTACAACAAGGAAACAAAACAAACAAACGTGGCGAAAGCATCCGGGAAAAAAGGCTAAAAATAGAGCCTTCATACGTAATATATCGTTTGTAAATCTAGATAAAATGTGACCTACTGGCTGATCTTTAATATATTTAGCATCTGATTCTATAAGGCTTTCAAAAAGTTGAATTTGAATGTTACATAAAATTCTATGTCCTATATATTTTATGCAGAAATTTTGTAAAAATTCGAATATTCCTCTCACAAGACTAATGCAAAGCAATCCAACACACATCATACAGGTAGTTTTGAAATCACTGCGAGCAAAAATGGCATTGATTGAGGGTTCAATTTTTCTAATTACAAGTGCAACACATTTAGCAACTATAAAAGTAGATATAAATGCTCCTGCAAGGTGTAGCCTGAGCGGAAGAATATATTCCGTAAATATTCTTAGTAAAACTTTGATTGTGGAATATCTGTTTGCCATGCTTTTTTATGTTACTTAAAATTGTAATTTCGAAAAATGTGCCCAAAGTAAAAAACTTCAGGATAAGATTATTTTCTATTTTTCAAAATGATGGGCGTTTTGAAAAACTTTAAGAAAAATGAAATTAGTCGCGATAGCAAAATCTATTCTGGCATTATAGGTGCTATATTTTGGATTTTTGCTAAAAAACAGTTCTGCAACTCGACCAATTCGCTTTAGTTGGCTCTGTTGCAGAATTTCTTCTGCTATCACCAATCTTCGTGATTTAACTTCCACAAATGCTATGGTGTTGAAACGACAGACAATTAGATCAATTTCTCCAAATTTGTGAATTTTCCATCTGTGAGCCAGAATCCTGTACCCTCTTATAAGGTAATATAGAATTGCCACATATTCAGCAACCATGCCTCTGAGGTGAGACATTTTTAAGATATATTGATGAGTGAATCCTCGCGTATACCAGGGCAGATTTGTTATGTCTGGCTTGATAAGTTGTCTTCTCTAGTTTAATTTTAGTCTAGAAATTTTTTCACATCCGCTTGATTAACAAGGTTTTCTTCTATTTCTTCCCTGTATTGGTTGGTCAATTTTTCTATGATCTTGTTCTTTACTTCAGAAAAAGAGGGCACCCGTTTTATCTCCCTTCTTTCAAGCACGTTTACTATGTAGAATCCCTGGCTTGTAGAGATCACGTTTGAGCATTGACTTACATTAAGTTTAAATGCTTTTTCAGTTAACTCTTGAGGAGAGAGCATTTCATATGGACGTAAATACTTCATGTCTAGGGTTTTTGGAGATTTGTTTTCTTTGGGTAAATCTTTAGATATTTCTGCAAAACTTTTACCAGATTTGATTTTAGCCAAGTTGGCCTCTGCCTGGTCGTGGGAAGTGAAAAACAGATACTGTAGCCTTATTTCTCCTTTTTCTTTGAGATCTTTGATTAGTTCCTTGTAAGAAGATTCAATAGAGCTGTCAGTGAGCCTTTCCTGTATCTTTTGTTCTAGAAAAGACTCAACAAGCAAAATCTTATTATAAATCTGAGATCGCTTTTTATACTCCTCAGTTCTTTCTATTTTACTTGCTTTTGCAGCTTCCTCCAAGACAATTTTTTTAACATATATGTCCAAAATGCTTTTTTTCATTGATATGGGAAGGTCATTTAGTGTTCTGCCAGTCATATCCTTGCAGAACTCAGAGAGTTCTGCTTCTGTTACTTGATGACTTTTAAATCGTGCAACTATTTTGTCGTCGGTTTGCTTTGCAAACGCCGCACTAAAGAGGCACAAAATCATAGATAGAAAAAACGGCACTGAAAACTTTGCGAACATGCGGACCTAAAAATTACGCTTTTCGGTGTACAGCTACTGTGCTGCACAGGTGGGATGGTATCCCAGAGTAAGTATGGTGTCAACGGTCCTAAGCTGAAACTGCAAAGTCCTCAAGCTAGTTGAGTTGGGCTTCAAACTCACTTTTGTATTTTCGATTCTTGATTAGTAATATGAACTCTGCTGTTTCATTTTTTAGCGGAAATTTAGATGTGGCAAGTTCTACAATCTATTTGAAGAGAGTCTCTGGACTCAGGCAGCCGATAAAATGTGTTTGACTTTGGGCACTATAATTTGCATATCAAAGGAGATTGTTGCAAGGAAAGGTAACGAAACTGATAATTTATTCGTTAGGCGATTAATGCGCCGTTTTCAGATAAAATTGCTTTTACTGATTCCGAATAAGAGTCAATTGAGAAGGTTGTTCCTTTTAGTTGCTCGAAAGGTCCAGATTGCTTTGAACTTTTGCGTACTATTTTAACAACATCAGCTGACTTAATGTTTTGAATTTGGGAAAGCCAATTTCTGTCTACAATCTCAGTCTTGCTCTGCTCTAAGGCTTTTAGTATTAGCTCTAGATGAATGATTGCATATTTTTTTCTGTCCAAGGAGCAAAACCCCCTTTTAGGTAGCCTTCTTATAAGACTAGTTTGTCCTCCTTCAAAGAAACGTATAGAAACTCCGGATCTAGCCTTTTGTCCTTTGGTGCCTGCTCCACAGGTTTTACCTTTGCCGCTTCCTATGCCTCTGCCAAGTCTTTTTCCTTTGCTATGGCTAATCTGTATTGTATTAAGTAAAGACATAAGTAGCTACACAGTTGGTTCTTCTTGATTAAAAAGTTCGTGCACTTTTTTTCCTCTTCTACTTGCTATCATACTTGGAGAGCTCAGTTTTCCCAGAGCATCTATTATGGCTCTTGCGGTTGTGTGCACGTTAGATGATCCGTGAGATTTTGCAACAATGTCGCGAATACCGAGACTGGAAAGCACAGATCTCGCAGTTAATCCCGCTATAATTCCGGTACCGGGACGAGCTCGCCTGAGTAAAACTTTTGTAGATCCACATTGCCCTTCTACGTCATGGTGAATTGTTCTACCTTTGTAAAGAGGTACAGTAATAATTTCTTTTTTTGCTTTATTAGCTGCTTTCGATCTAGCGCTCAGCACTTCGCTTGCTTTACCTTTTCCAAGGCCAACTGAACCTGCTTGATTACCAACTATTACGTGAGCTGAAAATGAAAACGTCCTTCCTCCTTCAACGACTTTGGTAACTCTTCTAACTTTGAGCAAAGTTTCTAACAGATTAGTTTTGGAAGATAAATTTGGATTGGACATGGTTTTTAAAATTCAAGTTTTGTTCTGGCCGATTCGCAAAAGGCTTTTATTACACCGTGGTATCTGTGGGGACCTCTGTCAAATACAACTTTTGATACTCCTTTCTCTTCAGCTCTCTGAGCGATTAAATTTCCAACAGCCTGTGCCTGTAAAGTATTGCAGTTAGAAGCTTTTGTTTTCTTTAAAGTTTGCTCCATTGAGGATGCTCCAAAAAGCGTTTTACCGGTTTGTAGGTCTATCACTTGGCAGGATATGTGAGAGTTAGACTTAAACAAAGAGAGTTTTACTGAGCACTTTGTAGTCCTATCTATTTTTGTTTTTACTCTGTTCTTCCTTCTGAGGGATCTGCTTCGAGGGTTAGTCATGATGGCTTAATTTATGTGTTCTGCAACTATTTTTGTTTCTTAATTTCTTTTAAGACAACTTTCTGCTCTTTAGGTCTTATTCCATGACCTTTGTAAGGGTTAAGAGGTCTTTGCTTGATCAAGCTAGACGCAAAAAAACCAAGTTTTTCTTTATCTATAGCTGAGAGCTTAATGGACGTCTTTTTATCTCTGGCAACGTGTTCTACTGAGTCAACTGATATGTGGCTAGGGATCTCTACCCAGGTATTATGGCTTTTTCCTAGATCTAGGCAGATGTACCCAGCTTTAGACTTTGATTTGCCCCCAGAAGTTTTAGAATAGGATTCTCCAGTTCTTAAAGAGCATCTGTAAGGAGAAACCTCTAACTCCTTCGTAAAACCTTGAGTTACTCCTACAACTGCATTTTGTATTATACTTCTGGCTGTTCCCCACATTGCAAGGTCAAACTGTGTTACTCCATTGCGTAGAACAAGTAAATGGTTTTCTTGCATTTCAAATTTTATATTTCCAGCAAATGATTTTTCTATACAACCTTTAGGACCGGTAACCTTAATGGTAGTGCCGTTGATGGTTACAGAAACATCTTGCGGAATTTTAATTGGAAGCTTTCCTACTCTTGACATAAAGGATAACCTAAAAGATTTTGCATAATAATTCTCCACCAACATTTGCAGTGCGAGCCTGTTTGTCAGTCATTACTCCTTTTGGAGTGGAAAGCACATAAGTTCCCATGCCATTTTTATAGTTTCCTAGCTTTGAGATAGGAGTGTAAACTCTGCAGCCTGGCTTTGAGATTTTCACAATCTCTTGAACACATTTATCACCGTGCTTTGTGTACTTTAGACGAGCAGATATCATCATTTTTTTTGGATCTTCATCCATAACACTAAAACTTTCTATATACCCTTCGTTTGTCAGCACTTTTAATACGTCGCATTTTAAGCGAGAGTAAGGAAATGTGATTGAAAGTAATCTGCTGCTTTGACCATTTCGAATTCTGGTAAGCATATCAGCTATGGGATCGGAAGACATTTTTTTTACCAACTGCTTTTTGTTAATCCAGGAAGAATACATTCCCCCGCTAATTCACGTATCTTATGCCTGCAAAGGCCAAATTTTCTATATACGCCTCTGGGTCTACCAGTAATGGCGCATCTATTTCTAACTCTCACCTGGGAAGAGTCTTTAGGAAGATCGTGTAGCTTTTTTACAAGCTGATATCTTGTAGATATGTCAATATCTTTTTGGTATATCTGATCTTTCAAAAGAGAACGCTTTACCATCAAAGACTGGCACATAACAATCCTCCTTTCATTCTTTTCTATCAAGCACTTTCTGGACATTGCAAAATTTCAAATAAAAATTTAACTTGGCCAATCCTATCACACCCTCTATAAGAGGTCTAGAGATCATGTTGGTCAATAGCTTATAACACTTACGATTTGCCTACTAAAAATGGCAAATGGAAGCCTTCCAGCAATGCTTGTGCTTCAAGATTAGAAGTCGCTGATGTAACAATTGTAACGTTTAGACCTCTAACCTTTTGTACGCTATCGTAGTCAATTTCTGGAAAAACTATTTGTTCCTTTAATCCAAAGGAAAAATTTCCTCTTCCATCAAAGTCGTTCGGAGAAAATCCTCTAAACTCTCTTACCCTAGGCAAAGCGGTTAATACCAATCTTTCCAGGAACTCGTACATTCGAGATTTGCGTAGAGTTACTTTACATCCGATCTGCATTCCTTCTCTTGTCTTAAAAGCGGCTATAGATTTTTTTGCTTTAGTTGCAACAGGTTTTTGTCCCGAGATCAGCTCCAGATCTTTAAGAGCATGAGTAATGATCTTTGAATCAACAGCAGCTTCTCCAACACCCATACTTAAGACAACCTTTATCAATTTCGGAATTTGATGCGAATTCCTGTATTGAAATTTTTCAGCTAGATTTTGTGATATCTCGGTCTTGTACAGAGTATCAAATTTTTGCAGTAACATGGCTTGATTGTTTAACGAAGGGTCTCGAAAATTAAAGAGATTTAAGATTCGAAAGATCTATGAAAGATTCTTTTAAAACTATTTCTCCAGGAGCATCCTTATTGGGCTTTACGTGCTTTTTTCTTAAATTTATTCCGGCTACGATCGCCTTTCTTTCCTTTTTATTAACAGAAAGCACCATACCGCTCTTTCCTTTATCTTTTCCCACCAGCACAAGGACTTCGGTGTTTTTTTTAATATTTTGTTTTGGCATGATTAAAGCACCTCCTGAGCAAGGCTGACTATTTTAAGGAAACCTTCATTTTTTTGTTTTGATGCGGACTCATTTCTAAGTTCTCTAGGAACTGGGCCCACCACCCGAGTGCCTATTGGTTCATAATTTTTGTTTAATAGTACAACAGCGTTTTGATTGAATTTTAGTATACTTCCATCTTTTCTGCGTATTCCAGTTTTTGTGCGTACAATCACTCCTGTGTACACGTCGCCCTTGTTAACTTTAGATTTTGGCAAGGCCGTTCTGATGGATACAACAATCAGATCACATGCATGAGCAAAGAACCTTTTGGATCCACCCAAAACCTTGACGCACATCACGCTTTTTGCACCAGAGTTGTCTGCAACATCCAGTATAGTTTGCATCTGAATCATATTTCTTACTTACTAGTCGCCTAAAAATTTATGTACGTTTTTATTTTGTCAAATGCCTGTCCAAAACCTGCCATTTCTTTGTTTTTGAAATCGGAGCACTTTCTATTATGCTTACCTGATCGCCTTTTTTATAAGAATTATTTGGGTCATGAGCAGCATACTTTTTAGATCTTAGAACAATCTTTTTATAAAGAGGATCTATGTGCTTGCGTTCCACTAAAACAGAAACAGTTTTATCAGAGACGTCGCTCACCACAATCCCCTTAAGTATTTTTCTTGGCATGTCGGTTCTTTATTATTTTGAAGTCCTTTTATGAAGGGGGATTGAGTTAAGATTCGTATATAGTGTGGCAACTAACCTTCTTTTCTTTTTTATCTGGGAAGTGTCGCTCAGATTGCCTGAAGATTGCTTAATTCTTAAGTTAAACAAATCTTTCTTCGCTAAGTATATACTCTCTCTTAAACTTTTTGAATCTCGGTTTTCCATATCAATTAAGAATAAACTAAATAATTTCTTTTCTAGACGTGATCTTTGTTCTAAATGGCATTTTTCCTCCAGCAAGCTCTAACGCTCTTATTGCATCTGCTTCAGAAACTCCGTCAACCTCTATTACTATTCTTCCTGGAGATACTCTGAATACGAAATATTCTGGAGAACCCTTACCTTTTCCCATTCTGACCTCTGGAGGTCTTTTGGAAACAGGTATAGATGGAAAAATTTTTATCCATAGCTTTCCCTTACGCTGCATGTATCTCGTTGCGGCAACACGGGCAGCCTCAAGTTGCCTAGAGGTTATTCTGGACATCTGAAGTGCCTTTAGACCAAAAGAACCAAAAGCTAGCTCAGTGCCCCCTTTAGAGTTTGACTGAACCCTGCCTTTTTGCATCTTTCTGTGCTTACTCCTGCTAGGAACTAACATTTTTTACCCCACTGCTTTTACTTAGTTAGACTCAATTTATTTTTGACTCAAATGAGAGTTTTTTCTCTCCCTGTATATCCACACCTTTACCCCTATGACTCCATAAGTAGTCTTTGCTATGTCTAGCGCGTGATCTACATCGGCCTTTAGTGTATGTAAAGGAATTTTGCCCTCCATGTATTTTTCTGTTCTCGCAATTTCAGCTCCACCCAATCTTCCGGAACAAGATATTTTTATTCCTTGTGCGCCCTGTCTCATAGAGCTTTGAATGGACTTTTTCATGGCCTTTCTAAAAGAGACTCGTCTTTCTAGCTGAGAGGCTATGGATTTTGCAACAAGGGCAGCGTCAAGGTCTGGATACCTTATCTCGTGGACATTAATCACCACCTCTGGAAGACTTGTTATTCTTGAAATTGCCTCTTTAAGACCAGATATCTCCGATCCTCCAGATCCAACTATTACTCCAGGTCTTCTACAGTGTATATTTACCAAAGCTCTGGTTTTTGAAAACTCGGTCAAAATAGCGCTCACCTGAGCAGATTCATACTTTTGCCTAATCATTTTGCGAACCTGCAGATCAGCAAAAAGAAGAGATTTGTAGTCTTTAGATTTTGAGTAATTTACTGTGTTCCATCCATTGCCCAAACTAGGACCAAGGCGAAACAACTTAGGATGTACTTTTTGTCCCATTTAATTTGACCCTTATGCTGTTTATTCTAAAGTTATATATAAGTTGGAAAAAGGCTTTCTTATACTTGCGGATTTCCCCCTTGCTCTTGGCATGAATCTTTTTAAGCACATGGACCTGCCAACTGTTGCAGTTTTGATTACTAGATTGTCCATGTTAAGTCCAAAATTATTCTCAGCATTAGCTGCTGCAGAGACAACACATTTCATGACCTCCTTGGCAATGCGCTTTTTAGAAAACTCAAGCTGCTTTAGAGCATCTCTAACTTGAGATCCTCTTATCATTGCAGCCACTAGGTTAAGTTTTCTTGGACTTACCCTTATAGACTTTCCTACAGCGCTTGCAGACGAAACATTGTTCATATATTAATATCCGATAAGTTTACTTTTTACCGCCCCCATGTCCTTTAAAAGTACGGGTCGGAGAAAATTCCCCAAGCTTTCTGCCAACCATGTCTTCAGTTACTGAGACTGGAACAAACTTTTTTCCGTTGTGTACGTCAAACGTTATTCCTACAAACATTGGCAAAATAGTGGATTTTCGAGACCAGGTCTTTATCACCTCTAATTTTCCAGATTCTTTTATTTTTTGAGCCTTTTTGATTAAGTGATCCTCACAAAAAGGTCCCTTCCAAGCAGAGCGAGACATAAATATTTCTTCAAAGAGACTATAACTATTTTCACGACAAAAGACCAGCTCAACACTTCTTAAAAAAGGTCAAGCCAGCGAAATTATTTTTTCCTGCGTCTTACAATATATCCAGAAGTAAGTTTATTGCTACGAGTTTTTTTACCTTTAGCACATTTACCCCAAGGACTCACAGGATGCCTGCCCCCGGAAGTCTTACCTTCACCTCCTCCATGTGGATGATCAACTGGATTCATGGCGACGCCCCTCACATGAGGTCTCTGACCAAGCCATCTAACTCTTCCAGCTTTTCCGTAAGATATTCCTTTGTGCGCAGCGTTTGCTACTGTTCCTATAGTGGCTTTGCAGCTAAGACTTATCAATCTTACCTCAGAAGACTGCAATGAAAGCTGAGCATATCCGCTGTCTTTACCTAAAATTCTTGCACAAGAACCAGCGGCTCTAGCGATTTGCCCACCTTTTTCTGGTTTCATTTCTATATTGTGAACTATGGTGCCAACGGGAATGTTGCTTAGTGGCATGCAATTTCCCACAACAACTCCGCACTCTTTGTCAGAAGAAATGATCTTGTCGTCGATTTTCATACCTTGCGCAGCAAGTATATAGGACAGCGTGCCATCCTCATACTCTATCAATGCCAAAAAGGCGGAACGTATCGGATCGTACTCTATTCTCTTTATAGTCGCTGGCATGTCCAGCTTGTTACGCTTAAAATCTACCAATCTGTAGGCTTTTTTATGCCCACCTCCCCTGTGCCTTGAAGTGATCCTTCCCAAATTGTTTCTTCCACCACTGGAGGACAATGAAGATAAAAGGCTTTTTACAGGCTTTCCCTTCCAAAGTCCAGACTTATCAGTACGGATTAAAAACCTTGTGCCTGGTGTAATTGGGTTACAACGATTTTTTGTCATTTTTATTCACCACTAAATGCACTTATGGATTGTCCTGGATTCAGAGTGACTATAGCTTTTTTTCTGTCAGATCTTTGTCCTAAAATACCTTTGTATCTCTTTCTTTTTCCTTTTGAATTCAGAATGTGAACGGAAAATACATCTACTCCAAAGATGTTTTTTATAGCTAAAGCCACGCTTTTTTTGTTCGCGTCAGAGAGAATTTCTAAGACATATTTTTTTTTGGAAGGCGAGTCTTCCAAAATTCGGTAGGACTTTTCAGTAACTACCGGCCTTCTTATGATATCCCAAGCTTTTTGTGAAAATTGTTTCATTAGGCTAACCTCTGCTGCAATTGTTCTACTGCGTCAACTGAAATGATCAACGTATCGGCTTTTAAAATATCGTACACATTGAGCCCCACTTGAGGCACGTAGCTAAATTTTGCTACGTTGCGAACTGAAAGAAGAAAATTGTGGTCTTGCTCATGAGAGCAAGTCAAAATCTTGCTTACAGGCCTAGCCCCCATTAGTCCGGATATTGTGCTTGCACATTTTTTAGTTGAGATTAAGTCCATCGAGATTCTGTCTGTCACTACCAAAGATCCTTCTCTAAACTTCATAGATATGGCTGACTTAAGGCCTAGCTGGCGAATTTTTTTAGGCAAACTCGTTTCGTGACTTCTGACTACAGGTCCATGTACTGTTGCACCTCCTCTCATATGGACAGCTCTGGTTGTTCCCTGTCTAGCTCTTCCGGAGCCTTTTTGTGGTCTAGGTTTTTTTCCTGATCCAGACACTTCAGAGACCGTTTTGGTCTTGTGAGTGCCTGCCCTAGCTTTAGCCCTTTGCCAGTCTACTACCCTCTTGATGCAAGCCAAAGAAGGCTCTCTTCCAAATATTTCTTCTGATAGCTCAATCTTACCAACTATAGAGCCGGTGTTAAAGCTAAAAATTTCACACTCAATCACGACGTCCTCTCTGAATAATTTGCCCTTTTATTGCATCTTGTACGGATACGATTCCGTTTTTCGGTCCCGGAAGAGCTCCTCTAATTAATATCAAGTTCCTTTCAGCATCAACTGAAAAGACTTGTAAATTTTGCACAGTGACCTTCTTAGCTCCCATGTGTCCAGCCATTTTTTTATTCTTCCATACTTTTCCTGGATCTTGGCATGCGCCGGTCGACCCTCCAGACCTGTGGGAAGCCGAAACACCGTGAGAGGCTTCCAACCCACCGAAATGATACTTTTTCATCACTCCAGCAAAGCCTTTACCCTTACTGATTCCAGATACATCAACTAACTGGTTTGGTATAACACCAAAATCTCTCAATGTAAATTTAACTCCTTTATCAACGTCTTTATCATTCACGTCTTTATATAATCGAAACTCCGAGATAGATCTTAGAGGGTCAATTCCTAGTTTGGAGAATACGCCAGTGTGAGGCTTTGTCAAATTCTTGGCCTTTCCCACTCCGTGACCTACAACTAAAGATTCGTAACCGTCTTTTTCTTCAGTTTTTACGCGTAATACAGTGCAGTCTATGACTTGTAGAACTGTAAGTGAAACCAACTCGTTCTTTGCATCGTACAAAGATGTCATTCCCAGCTTTCTAGCCAGAAGCTTTCCAGTCAACATTGCATGGACCAAATTAAGATGATAAACAGAATATTTATTTTATTTTAAGCTCAATGTCTACCCCCCCCGGGACGTTTAATTTATCAAGCTCTTCAATTATTTGAGGTGTTGGATAATTGACTATTATCAATCGCTTGGAGGTCCTAATTTCAAATTGCTCTCTTGCTTTTTTATTTACGTGTGGAGAAGTGTTTAGTGTAAATTTTTCTATTTTCAGAGGAAGAGGAATCGGCCCATTTACCTTATTTCCAACTCTTTCTATCACCTTTACCACTTCTTTTGCTGTCTTATCAAGCAAAGCAGGATCGTAAGATCTTAGTCTGATTTTTAATTTTTGTTCTGACATCTCACATACCTACAACTCGTTATTTTATTCTATTGATATACAGCAAAGCTACTTAAACTATTTCAGGGCTGGGTCCTAGACTGCCAAGTTGTGATATACAGGCTCAGCCAAAAGGACCTTGCAACCCTGACCTTATTTTATTTAATAATTTGAGTTACAGTGCCACTTCCCACGGTTTTACCTCCCTCTCTTATTGCAAATCTTTGTTTTTCC
This sequence comes from uncultured Rickettsiales bacterium, assembly GCA_903952265.1. Lineage (GTDB taxonomy): Bacteria > Pseudomonadota > Alphaproteobacteria > Rickettsiales > Rickettsiaceae > CAJBEU01. The sequence goes on from CAJBEU010000001.1 coordinate 180,930, forward strand.
TGCATTGCAACTTCGTGAATCAGTTTAACTTTTAGCTTAACATTGTCTCCTGGCATTACGACTTGCAGACTTTCTGGAAATTCAAAACCTCCAGTGATGTCAGCTGTTCCAAAGTAAAACTGAGGTTTGTATTTTGAGTTAAAAGGAGTTTTTCTACCTCCTTCCTTTTCAGTCAAAACGTATATTATAGCCTCAAATTCACTATGCGGAGTAACCACTCCAGGAGCGCATATAACCTGTCCTCTTTCTATATCCGCCTTTCCTTTTTCTGGAACCTTAATTCCTCTAAGAAGTATTCCAACGTTTTCAAGAGGTTCGGCTGTTTCCAACACTTTTCCAAACATCTCAATACCAGTGCAAACGCTTTTTTGAGTAGGCTTTAGGCCCACTATTTCAACTGGATCTCCAACTTTAAGAACTCCTTGTTGAACCTTTCCGGTTGCAACTGAGCCTCTTGGTACTCTATGAACACCTTCCACGCTCATTAAAAATCCTTGATCAAGACTAACGCTTGGCTGGGGAATGGAGTTATCTATAGCATCCAAAAGATTGCCTATAGATTTTAGTCCGTCTTCATCGTTTTCGGTGGCTTTTAATGCGGAACCCCTAACGATAGGAATGTTATTTCCATCATATCCTTGTTTGCTTAGCTCCTCTCTAATTTCCATTTCAACTAATTCTAGAAGCTCCTCGTCCTCTACCATGTCTACTTTGTTTAAAAACACCACCATCGCAGGTACACCAGTTTGCTTTGCAAGCAATATGTGTTCTCTTGTCTGAGGCATAGGACCATCTGGCGCTGATACAACAAGAATGGCTCCATCCATCTGGTTGGCTCCAGTGATCATATTTTTTACGTAGTCAGCGTGCCCTGGGCAGTCTATGTGAGCGTAGTGCCTTTTTGTAGTCTCGTATTCTACGTGAGCGGTTGCAATAGTAATACCTCTGGCTTTTTCTTCTTCGGCGGAGTCTATTTGTCCATATTCTCTTGATTCAGCAAGTCCTTGCTTTGACAAGTAATATGTTATTGCGGCAGTCAAGGTTGTTTTTCCGTGGTCTACGTGACCTATTGTGCCAACGTTACAGTGAGGTTTTTTTCTTTCGAATCTCTTTTTAGACATATTAGTCCTTTGTGTTATCAAGTTTAATTTTGTTTAGTTCCCTTATCTAGCTAAGGGAGCGGATGATGGGAATCGAACCCACGCAACCAGCTTGGAAGGCTGGAGCTCTACCATTGAGCTACATCCGCACGCTACAAGTGCTCATGGTGGGGAGAGTAGGAATCGAACCTACTCTCGCTTGCGCGGGCAGATTTACAGTCTGCTGCCATCCCATTCGGCCATCTCCCCCAGCGCAGCTAACTAGGAGACACACTAACACCTTTTGGGGTATAAATGCAACCTAAATCGCAATGTCACGAGTTGGGTTTTTAACTCTTTCTTCTTAGAGCTAGTTAAGCTACCTCAAATAAGTTAACTTGTCTTAGTTAGAAGCTAGCCTCAAAACTACAAACAAAGCAGAAAGAATTCAGGAAAATTAATTTCCAACTTTTGTCACCATTTTGCTAATATGTTTTTCTATTGTCAATCTTAATTTAGGTAAACCTTGTGCGGTGTCTGATCTATGGCAAGCATTCTGCGACAGAATGTTTAAGAAATGGTAATCGAAAAATTTTAAAAATCTGGTGTGTGGAGAGATTTTATTTTGCAAATCAGGATTTAATCTCAAAGTTTAAATTCGAGATTGTCTCAAATGCGTGCCTAGAGAATTTAGTTGGAAAGGCAAACCACCAAGGTATAGTGATTGAGGTACCTAAAAACAACGACTTAGTAAAAGAGATAGCTAGTCATCATAGGAGAGTTGTAATTTTAGACAGCATAACAGACCCTCATAACCTTGGAGCAATTATTCGTTCAGCAGTTGCATTTGGCTTTGATACGGTTATTACAGGGAAAACTAATTCTGCAGGAGAAGGTAGCGTGGTTGCTCGCATCTCAAGTGGAGCTTTGGAGCACGTAAATCTGATTAAAGTAGTAAACATCAGCAGAGAAATTTTGAATCTAAAAAAACAAGGATTTTGGATAGTTGGTCTGGATTGTAATGCTGAGAATTCAATTGAGCATCCGTTGATGAACTCTGATAAAATAGCTATTGTGCTTGGTTCTGAAGGTTTTGGTCTTAGACCATTGATTTCCAAAAACTGCGATGCGTTAGTAAAAATTCCAATGCGAAATTCAGAAATTGCTAGCATTAACGTTTCAAATGCTGCCGCAATTGCGTTTTATTTTGTGTCAAAGAAGACAAATTTACCCGTGCAAGGATAAACAGACCTCAAAGCAAGGCATTCATTCTTTAATTTCATTCAAAAAACAACATTGAATATGAAAAAAACAACAAATATCGAAAGGGCAAATATTGAGGCTAAATGGCAAACAATATGGCAGGAAAGTGGCCTATTTTGTGCCAAAAAAGATCAAAAAAAGAAAAAATGTTATGTGTTGGAAATGTTTCCTTACCCTTCGGGTAATTTGCACGTGGGGCATGTAAGAAATTACGTCATAGGAGACGTTATCGCTAGGTATAAAAAAATGCAGGGTTTTGAGGTTTTACATCCAATAGGGTGGGATGCTTTTGGGCTTCCGGCGGAAAATGCCGCAATAGAAAAAGGCGTATCTCCCCACGATTGGACTAAAAATAATATAGAGGCGATGCGATGTGAGTTGTTATCTTTGGGCCTTTCTTACGATTGGAGTCGTGAAATTGCAACTTGCGACAGTTCTTACTATGTGCATGAACAAAGGCTTTTTATCAAAATGCTCGAAGCTGGAATAGCATACAGAAAAGAATCTTTGGTCAATTGGGATCCCGTTGACAACACCGTGCTTGCCAACGAACAGGTAGTAGATGGAAAAGGATGGCGTTCCGGAGCTTTAGTTGAGAGAAAAACGCTTAATCAGTGGTTTTTTAAAATTACTAATTATGCAGAAAGTTTGCTTGAGGACCTCAAAGATTGGCCGGCAAACGTAAAATTAATGCAAAAGAATTGGATAGGTAAAGCAGAAGGAGCCAACATAATATTTTCAGTTATCGGTCTCAATGAGAACATAGAAGTGTTTTCTACAAGACCAGAAACTCTGTTTGGATGTACCTTTATTGCAATTAGTCCTCATCACCCTCTTATAGAGAAATCTTTGTTGCTGCAAAACCTTCAAGTTAAAAATTTTGTAAAATTGTGTGAACAGTTAAAAGTAACTCAGGTAAACGAAGAGCAGGAAAAATTAGGTTTTAATACTGGATTATATGCACAGCACCCTCTGAATGAAAATGTTAGGATGCCTATCTTTATAGCAAATTTCGTTCTAGCGGATTATGCGTCTGGTGCAATCTTTGGTTGCCCTGCTCATGACATAAGAGATTGGGAATTTGCTCAAAAATATTCTCTCTCCGTATTAAAGGTAGTAAAAACTGAAAGCGAAGAAGAATCTTTGCCCTATGGGGGTGATGGGGTGATGGTCAATTCTAATTTTCTAGATGGAATGACTATTTCTGAGGCAAAAGATTGCGTTATTAAGCAATTGATAAAATTAGCCAAAGGTTCTAGATCTGTTTGGTATAAACTCAGAGATTGGGGCATATCAAGGCAGCGTTATTGGGGGTGCCCTATTCCTATCATATATTGTCCTTGTTGCGGGATATTGGGGGTGCCCGATGATCAACTTCCGGTTGTTTTGCCCCAAGAGATTAGCATAACAGGCAAAGGTAATCCGTTGAAATTACATCCTAAGTGGAAGAAAACCACGTGCCATAAATGCGGATCTGAGGCAGAGAGGGAAACAGATACTTTTGACACATTTTTTGAGTCCTCTTGGTATTTCTTACGCTTTTGTAGCCCTCAAAGTTCCAACTTAGTCGACAATGATGATTGCCAGTACTGGATGCCTGTTGATCACTACATAGGAGGCATAGAGCACGCAATATTGCATCTTTTATATGCAAGATTTTTGACAAAAGTGATGAAGCAACTGGGTTATTGCAACGTGCAGGAACCTTTCTTGAATCTTCTTAATCAAGGAATGGTTTTACATCATATTTTTAGGGACAAAAATGGTATGTATGTGCTTCCAAGCCAGGTTGAAGAATCAGAAGGAAAGTTGCTTCATAAAGATACAAAAGTAGAAGTTTTTAAGAGCGAAAAGTTGGAAAAGATGAGCAAATCTAAAAAAAACGTGATTAGTCTTAACAATATGGTCAAAGAATATGGAGCAGATACTGTTCGGCTCTTTGTGATGTCAGACAGTCCTCCAGAAAGAGATCTAGAATGGAATGTTGCTGGAATAGAAGGTAGCAGCAAATTCGTTGATCGCATTTTTTTTATGACTGAGCATTTTTCAAAATTAAAAGAGGACGGCACTCTTGATGCTAAATCTGACTTATCGATTTTGACTCATAAAACAATTGCGCTTGTCTCTAATGCAATTGAAAACTCTAGATTCAACAAAGCAATAGCACTACTTAGGGAGTTATTTAATGCTATCAATGAGCATAAAAATCAAAATATTAATTGCGCTTTGTTTGCGTTTAAGTCTTTGATCAAGATGTTGAACCCTTTTATGCCTCATTTCACTGAAGAAATTTGGCATAGACTTGGAGGAAAGGAAATTCTTGCAGTAAGTTTGTGGCCTGATTTTAATGCCGAAGTTGCTAAAGAGTATTTTTGTACGATTGCTGTGCAGGTAAATGGAAAACTGCGCACAACGATGCAAATTGCTTTAGGTCTAAACCAAGAAGAAGTAAAGTGCCAGGCTCTCAATCATGAGAAAATAGCTCCTTATATTGTAGAAAATAATTCCATAAAAATTGTATACGTTCCCGGAAAGGTTATTAACCTGATATTTTGATTGACAATATCGCTAATGACCTATACCGAATCTTATTTTAATTCTTATTAGCAGGCAACATTATATGAGATATAGGAGACACGATAGAATTGAAGTACTGATTGAATCAGAAGGTTTCACACAGTAGCATCAAAAAGAATTAGAAGATGCAGTAAATGATGTAGTTGCAGTTACGGATTGTTCTCTAAATTTGACTTGGGTGTTTTTCTATATTTTCTATCCAGTCTTTTTTGACGTTTACAAACAGATCTAAATGAGCCCTAACGTTAAGCACTTTATTAATTTCTTGTCTTGATTTTTGACCTACGCTCTTAATTTTTTGTCCCTTATTTCCTAGAATCATGTATTTGTGATTCTTTTCTTCTGTGGTGATGATTTGTTTGATTACTACTCTATTGCCTTCTAGGTCTTCCCAAGATTCTGTATCCACTTTTACCTTGTAGGGAAGTTCGTGGCCTAATTGCAAAAATAGTTGCTCTCTTGTGATTTCAGAAGCGATAAATCTCATAGAAAGTGTTGTGTAGGAAAGCCTATCGTACTGAAGAGGCGAAATGGGCGCAATACTCTTTAAGTGACGAACCAAATCCCCTATTCCTTTTCCTGAAATTGCAGAAGTTGGAAATTGCATTGCGTTAGGTAGAAGTGTTTTCATTTGTTGTTGCAGTTTTTGTAGAGATACAAATTCGATTTTATCTACTTTGTTTAGTACTATGGCAATGTTATTTTGTTCGTTTTTTTCTATCTTTTTTAATATTCCTTTTGTGATATTGTCTGGTTCATAATCTTTGGTTGCGTCAATTAAAAGCAGTATATAATCCGCTGCGGCAACGCTGGACCACGCGCATCTAACCATATTTTTGTCTAAATTATTTTGGGTTGCAAAGATGCCAGGAGTGTCCAAAAATAAAAACTGAGTATTATCTTTGGTGACTACTCCAGTTATCGTGGTCCGAGTTGTTTGAGGTTTATGAGTGACGATTGAGACTTTTTGTCCAATCAGGTAGTTGAGCAAACTAGATTTTCCAACGTTGGGTTTTCCAATTAAGGCTACTGTTGCAAATTTTGTGTTCATTGATTATTTTCCGTTTTTTTTATACAATTCAAAAGTGCTGTTGAAATATATCACGTATATCTCGATTAAGCTTCTTTGGATTTGATTGATTTAGGTATAAGAATGTCTATTGAGAAGGTTCGGGTCATTTTCGTATATCCTGACGGAACCGAAAAAGCAATTAGAGCTCACGTAGGCCTTTCAATTTTGGAAATTGCTAAGCAAAATGACGTTCCAATTGAAGGTGCTTGCGGAGGGGGGCTTGCTTGCGCCACCTGTCACGTAATTATAGAGGACAAAGGATTTTACGATGCTCTTCCAAGTGCAAGTGAAGAAGAGGAAGATATGCTTGACCTTGCATTTGGTCTAGAATCCACGTCACGCCTTTGTTGTCAATTAATTGTCACAAAGCAAATGGAGGGAATAAGATTTAAGATTCCTGAAGGGACATGTAACCTGGCTTAATTAATCTCCTCGAGGGCACCTTATTCCTTGTCTTTTTTTAACTATCTTGCGAGCCTTAATTTTAGGCCGTGCTTCGCAACTTGTAAAAACTACTAAATAAAACTGTAAGCTTTTAGTAATTCGCCATTGCTTTTGACTCTGGATGTCAGAGCCTGTATGGTGCTTCATCCTGGGATTTTCGGTGAATCACGAGTAGAGGGGGCAATATGAAGGAGAGCAAATAGAATTCAGAAGCGTTTAAACTGCACACGGGGGATAGGCTTAGTTCGAGCTTTTTTGGCTCAATTAGGAGAGGGTATACACGCAAATTCGAGGGAGAAAAAATACGACTTCAATCAGAGAGTCTTATGTTGGATTTGGTACCTAACTAAATTAAAGGTGATTTGTATAAAGCAGTGGCCATATTTAGAGGGGAGTCAGCATTAGTTGCTTTTCATATAGTACATTCCCAAAATTGAATTTGCTCGCAAAAATGTTATGGAGGCTGAATTTACTCGTAAGATTATGGAAGAAGAGGATAGTCACCGCACGGCCCCAAAAATATGAAAAGACCAGATGTTGTTATTGGTGTCGCTCATAGTGTAAGTAGGATTGATCCCTGGTCACGTGCTTATGATTGCGAGTATCTTCGCCCGGTAAAAGAGAGAGATTAAAAAAATCTCTCTCTTTTAAGCATTGTCTTCTATACTCATTCCCTTGCTACAATGCCGGTTCTACTATCACAACACTTGTTGTTGGACTATCAAGTGGAATTCCTGCCAATTGATCTTCAGGCAATGATTCATCATGTAGACAATAGTCATTTATATTTGCTGCTTGAGCAATAATACAGGCTTCATCTTCGTATCTTGGAACATTTTCTATAATCTTTTTTGAAAAATCCTGTATAAATAGAGCATCCAGCTTTGCTGCGTCCCTTTCAGTAAAAATTGCCAGATTTTTTAGATATTGTTGATATACCTTTTCTGTGGCATTTGCCTGAGTGCTTCCTGGCGTTTCATCGCCCTTTTTGGGCGTCGGGCTCCATATTTCAATGCTTAAATCCGCACGAGTTTTTTCGTCAAGGCTGCTAAGCAGTGTTCCAGGATCGTACTGGCCTCCTTTACATGTTGATTGTATCCCGGTTAGCAAAACGTAATTGTCCCACCAAGCTTTTTGTTGTGGATCTTTTAGAATCTCATCTCCTGAAAAATGCAATCTAAATGCAAGCAAGGATTTTCCCACCGCATCTGTCATCTGCTTTTTAATCACATTATCTTGTGGGATATCGTATCCATAATTTTTCAATTTTTCCACGTTCGCCCAGGCAGTTTCCACAAAATTTGGATTGTTCCAGGATAAAAGAATTTTAGTATCATCCTGGGGAAAAACTCCTTTTGGAAATACTCCAAACCCTTTTTCAGCAAACTTCTTCCAATCAAAATAAGGACCAGGACCAGTCATTCTTCCAGGAGTCCAGTCATTTTGTCCTATCATTAAAGATGGGACAAGATCTGGAAAGTTTCCACTAGAACATAAAGCGCTCATCAGCGCTATGTTGGATTCAATTTGGACGTCAGGAAAGCAAGACCTGCCATCGTTAATATTGGTGATTGCAATTGCATAAGAATTCAGATTGTTTTTGATGATTTTTTCTTCAATATCTGGATTCAGTTTAGATGGATAAGACAGATTTCCCAGGCCAAGAGCGTATGCTCTGTAATGAGGATCAACAAATTGATACACCTGACCATCTTTATCGATAACAAAATTGGCGCTGACTGCTTTGGTCAAAAAGATGTCTATAGTTCTGTTCAAGTCAGCTATCGTATACTGCTGAGTGAAATACTTGATTGGAATTTTGACTTCGGGATTTGGTTTGTACAACCTATAGCTAATGTTGTTACAAACTCCCCCTTCTCTATTGAAAAATTCTCCATCTCTTTTCCATGCCTCAGTTGTATTTTTATCTCCTAGAGTATAAGCAGCTAGGTTGCGGGAGTACTCTGTGTTTATTAGAATGGTTTTTATTTCTTCTCCTATTGCGTAGGTTATCTCATAATTCTTCATATGGAACATTTTCATATTGTTAATAAAAGATATTTCACTATCTGATTTAATTTTTCCTTCTGTCAATATAATCTTTAACAGATATTGGGGTTTGTTGTTGGAGGTATCTCAAAGCAACGTGATGCAGATAAATAAGATAAAGCATTTAAGATAATGGTCATGTGTCAAGACAAAGAAACGTTAGGCAAGTTTTAAGGACCGCGATGCTCGCTTGTGAAAAATGTGCACATGGATGGCTGTCCTGATTCAGGAGATGACCTCGAATTAAGTAGTGGCAAAACTCCTGAGACGTATGTCTCAGATTTTCTTCTTGGAGTAGAAAGTACAGGATTTGATCTATTAGAACCTATTTAGTGATGGGATTGCCACCTAACATTCAGCGTGCCATGTTAGTAAATAGATATGCTTAGTGTATACAGTTTTAGAGTTTCCCGTTTGTGTGCTGCATTATTCCTTCATAGATGACGTGAGTACAAAGCCTGTGATTAGGTGAATAAGGCCTTAGCTGCCTAGATTAGCTTAGAGATAGAGTACCTTTTAGCTGTTGATTTGTTTTATATTCATTTTTTTGGGCTCTATCCAAACCGCTATGCTGCATCTTTGTCTATTATTACTGAAAAGTGTTGGTTGAAAACTTTAACTGTTTGCATTTTTTCCAGTTAGCAGCATAACAAAGGTATGGTGTTGGATTGTTTTTTAACCATTCACTTGAATTTCTATCATTATTTCATTACGTCGTAAAAACCAAGGAGTCCAAGGTGGGTTAAAGAATGCGTAAACTGGGCTGGACAGAGTAACTAATTGTTTTGATTTTAAAAATGTCTCTAGTTCTAGTGTCCGTTTGGTAAGATTAGATTGAGTCCACATTCCGGAAAAACGGATAACTGCAAAGCGTTTTGCAGGAATCTCTTTTAATTTAATATCTGGGTTATTTGGAACTGGTAAAGTCTGTAAGGTATATTCGGAAGGCATTACAAAGCTTAAAGTCCAGCTATTGTTTTGACCTTTTGCCTGCATAATCGGCACAGTCATTGGAATTTTTTCTGAACTTTGCTGCATCACTGGTGTAGTCATATCTATCTTTTTTTCTGATATGTTTTTGCCGAAAATGTAGCTAGCAACTACCATAAAACCTTTATCTATTGCTTCGTTTCGCTGGCCAATAAATTCTCCTTGAGCCACAATCATGGGCGCATAATCGCGAATTTCAAATTTTCCCTCAGACACAGCAACTTGATAATTTGCTTGCTCATAATTGAAAAACACTTTCATAATTCCCCATGCAGAGGCCCCCAAAAGAGCTAATCCCACAATTATCCACGTAGTAATCTTAAACATATTGATATCGTTTTTTGCGTAAAGAAATTTGAAGCGGTCACAAGTCAAAAAAGACATGAATGAATTTTTTGCTATTAAGTCGCACAAAAACAGTTTAGCAAAGGGAAGTTAACGTAACTATAATATAGATAGAACTAAAAAATGGTAGTTGAGTTTTGAAGAAAAAGAAAGCTTAGGGTTAGAAACAATAAGTAAGCGCTGAGTCTTGAGACAATTGGTGAGATATAAAAGAGAGAAGAATTACAAGTTTTTGCTCCAGGACTCTTGTGAAAGCAGGGGTGCAGGTGTTTAAATCAATTGATAGAGCATGGGAATCTGTTAAAAAAGTAAAAGCTACAACGCATGGACAACATGACTTGCACCACAGGCCTGGCAACGACCTACTCTCCCGCGTCTTATGACGAAGTACCATCGGCGCAGCAGGGTTTCACCTTCGAGTTCGGAATGGGATCTGGTGTGGCACCTGCGCTATAACCACCAAGCCAGTGCTGCAAGCCAAAGATTTTGTCTTATTTATCAATTTAATTTTTGCCTATTATTTGTTTGTCAGCTGAGTCGTATAAAGTTAGTACTGTATGCAACTTCTCTAAGTGCGAAAAAAAATCGATCGAATTATTAGTACCAGTTAGCTCAACACGTTACCGTGCTTACACACCTGGCCTATCAACGTAGTGGTCTACTACGATTCTGTGAGATCTAGTTTTGAGGCGAGCTTCCCACTTAGATGCTTTCAGTGGTTATCTCTTCCATACTTAGCTACCCAACTATGCTGCTGGCGCAACAATTGGTACACCAGAGGTATGTCCGCCTTGGTCTTTGCATACAAAAGGCAGACCCTCTCAAATCTCAAACACCCACGGCAGATAGGGACCAAACTGTCTCACGACGTTCTAAACCCAACTCACGTACCACTTTAATCGGCGAACAGCCGAACCCTTGGGACCTTCTTCAGCCCCAGGATGTGATGAGTCGACATCGAGGTGCCAAACAGTTTCGTCGATATGAACTCTTGGAAACTATTAGCCTGTTATCCCCGGAGTACCTTTTATCCGTTGAGCGATGGCCCTTCCACTCAGAACCACCGGATCACTATGACCGACTTTCGTCTCTGCTCGTCTTGTGGGACTTGCAGTCAGGCTAGCTTATGCCATTGCACTCTAAAAGTTGATTTCCAACCAACCTGAGCTAACCATCGCGCGCCTCCGTTACTTTTTAGGAGGCGACCGCCCCAGTCAAACTACCCACCATGCATGGTCCCTGGACTTGATTCAAAGTCCTAGGTTAGATATCAGAAAGCAAGTAGGTGGTATCCCAAGGGCGACTCCATGCAAACTTGCGTTCACACCTCAAAGTCTCCCACCTATCCTGGATACTTGATGCCTGATATCAATACAAAGCTGTAGTAAAGGTTCACGGGGTCTATCCGTCTAACCGCGGGAACTCCGTATCTTCACGGAGAATCCAATTTCGCTGAGTCGATGCTGGAGACAGTGGGGAAGTCGTTACGCCATTCATGCAGGTCGGAACTTACCCGACAAGGAATTTCGCTACCTTAGGACCGTCATAGTTACGGCCGCCGTTTACTGGGACTTCAATTCGGAGCTTGCACCCCTCCTTTTAATCTTCCAGCACCGGGCAGGCGTCAGACCCTATACTTCGTCTTTTGACTTTGCAGAGCCCTGTGTTTTTAATAAACAGTCGCTACCCCCTCTTTTGTGTCACCCTTGTGTGGTTGCCCATACAAAGGTCATCCTTATTCCAAAGTTACGGATGTAATTTGCCTAGTTCCTTCAACATCGTTCTCTCAAGCGCCTTAGTATGCTCTACTAGTCTACCTGTGTCGGTTTACGGTACGGTCATTATAGAGGGGCTATTTCCTGGAAACTTCTAATTGCCCATGCAATCCAATAAGCACAGACCACTTCGTCGTTTCGTCACTCTCCTCTTGGTTCAGGAATATTAACCTGATTCCCATCGACTACGCCTTTCGGCCTCGCCTTAGGGACCGACTAACCCTGCGCAGATTAACTTTACGCAGGAAACCTTAGACTTTCGGCGGGAGTGTTTTTCACACTCCTTATCGCTACTCATGTCAGCATTCTCACTTCCGATACCTCCAGCAAGATTCGCAACTTGCCTTCACAGGCTTACGGAACGCTCCGCTACCACTTGTACTTATATAAAGTACAAATTCGCATCTTCGGCATATGGCTTGAGCCCCGTTACATTGTTGGCGCAAGAAAACTTAATTAGACCAGTGAGCTATTACGCTTTCTTTAAAGGGTGGCTGCTTCCAAGCCTACCTCCTGGTTGTTATGGTTTTCTCACTTCCTTGCACACTTAGCCATAATTTGGGGGCCTTAGATTGCGATCTGGGTTGTTTCCCTCTTGACCATGGACGTTAGCGCTCATGGTCTGTCTGCTGCGCTACTATAATCGACATTCGGAGTTTGATTGGGATCGGTAACCCTAGCCCATTCAGTGCTCTACCTTCGATTAAGACCGCGCAACGCTCTACCTAAATAGATTTCGCGGAGAACCAGCTATATCCGAGTTTGATTGGCCTTTCACCCCTAGCCACAGCTCATCCCATAATTTTTCAACATTAACGGGTTCGGTCCTCCAGTGAGTATTACCCCACCTTCAACCTGGCCATGGCTAGATCACTCGGTTTCGGGTCTAATTCGTTGAACTAAGGCGCCCTATTCAGACTCGCTTTCGCTTCGCCTACATCTTACGACTTAAGCTCGCTCAACAAATTAACTCGCTGACCCATTATACAAAAGGTACGCCGTCACAAGACTATGCACGAGTGCAAAGCTTGCTTCGACTGTTTGTAGGCATTCGGTTTCAGGGTCTATTTCACTCCCATCTCTGGGTTCTTTTCACCTTTCCCTCACGGTACTTGTTCGCTATCGGTCGTTAAAGAGTACTTAGGCTTAGAGGGTGGTCCCCCTATATTCAGACAGAGTTTCACGTGCTCCGCCTTACTCAAGTTTACAAAGATACTTTACCCGTACGGGGCTATCACCCTCTATGGCTAAAATTTCCATCTTATTCCAGTTTGTATCATTGTAACACTGGCCTGGTCCGCGTTCGCTCGTCACTACTAGCGGAGTCTCGGTTGATTTCCTTTCCTCTGGCTACTAAGATATTTCAGTTCGCCAGGTTCGCTCTCTAGAACTATTTTATTCATTTTAGAGTACTTGCATATAGCAAGTGGGTTTCCCCATTCGGACATCCTCGGATCAAAGCTTATTAGCAGCTCCCCAAGGCTTATCGCAGCTTGTCACGTCCTTCATCGCCTTTTAACGCCAAGGCATCCACCAAATGCCCTTAATAATTTTTCTTCAGATCACTTAGAGATTATGCATACAGAACTAACTTTACAGCATTTTCTCAGCTACAAACAAATATATATTCAATGTAGCTTGTTTACTTTTATAAACAGCGAAGGTTCAAAACCAACGTGGAATGGTATATTGGTTTGCTTATCTAAGCAAGCACAAAGGTCATCAGTTTTACGTTTTTATGCAAAAAAACGACAAGATAACATACTGAGGTGTGAATTTTACATTTATTTAGAGACAGGTTTTCTTTTTCTTGAGATTGCAGAGGTTTTTGTGGGCTTTTTAAAAACCTTGCCAGCTGGCTTGTCTTTTGCTTTTTGAATCATCTCTGTCGCAAGATCTGCGCCAATTTCTAGAGGTCGATCTATCTTGTTTATGTTTACCGTTTTATTTTGACATTTAAGGTATGGTCCGAATTTAGAAATATTTAGTGAAATCTCTTCGTTATTGTTTGGATTGACGCATATTATTCTGGGAAGCGAAGCTAATTTTATTGCTAGGTTTAGGTCTAAATTTTCCTCACTATATTCTTTGGGTAAATTTACTCTTTTGACAAGATCCCTATTTTTCGACTCAACTTTTAAGTATTTACCATACATGTTTGTACCAAAGTAAATTGAGTTTCCAGTAGAATCACAACCTATAGAGAGTTCTTTGGGAGTTCCAGAGCTTGAGTCAGATGGATTGGGAATCGTTACCGATTGAGCAAATTTACAGTCTGGATAATTGGCGCAAGTAAGAAACATGCCAAATTTGCCGAATTTTAGTTTTGGATCTGGACTTTGACAGGTCGTGCATTTTTTTTGATCCTTAGTTCTACCATTTGGAAAAACGTAATTTTCTAGATTCGTGCTTATTGCTGCAGTAATTTCCTCTATATTCTTTTTTTCCAAATCTTTAACTTGATTATGAAAACCTATCCAAAAGTTTTGTAGCATCAATTTCCAATCCAGCTCTCCTCTTGCAACTGAATCTAATTCATTTTCAAGCTTGGCCGTGAAGTCGTAATTAAAATAATTAGAGAAAAATTTTACTAAAAAAGTGGTAAGAACGGCCCCTCTTGGGTCGGAAGTAAATCTTTTTTGATTTAGGGTTACGTAACTTCTTTCCTGCAGAACTGATATAATCGTTGCATATGTAGATGGCCTCCCTATTCCAAGCTCTTCTAGAGTCTTCACAAGACTGGCTTCTGAAAATCTAGGAGGGGGTTCTGTGAAATGCTGCTTTGTTTCTACTTTTTCTAGTTTTAAATCCTGATCTTGTTTTAAATCTACTGGTAGAAGATTTGGGTTGTTTTGATTTTCTTCCTCATCCTCGGCAAAGTCCTTAAATTTATCATATACCTTAAGGTAAGAATTGTTTGGATCTGTGAAAGACTCATTTGCCCTGGCCATGGTGCTTTGATCCGCTGAAGATATATCTACTGTAAGAATTTTTATTGTTGCAGGATTCATTTGCGAAGCAACTGTCCTTTTCCAAATGAGTTGGTACAATCTGTATTGATCTTGACTCAGATGACTTTTTAATTGAGAGGGGTTTAAACCTACGTCAATAGGTCTGATTGCTTCGTGTGCTTCTTGCGCATTTTTTGTTTTAGTTTTGTATACGTTTGGTTTGTTTGGCATGTGATTTGCGTCAAACGTTGCTTTTATGTAGTCCCTAATTTGATTTAAAGCCTCGTTAGATATAGTTACTCCGTCTGTTCTCATGTAAGTAATTAAAGCTTTCTCTTCTCCTGATATCTCAACTCCTTCATAGAGACCTTGAGCAACCTGCATCGTTTTCTTTACACTAAACCCTAGCTTATGTGAGGCATCTTGTTGCAGAGTTGAGGTGTTAAATGGAGGTAATGGATTTTTCTTTTGCTCTCTGTTTTTAATTTCTGTAATCCTAAATTCTTGGCCTTCTATCTTAGATTTTACTAAGGAAGCTGATTCTGCACTCTTAATGTCTAATTTTTCTAATTTTTTTCCGTCAAATTGCAAAAGCTTTGCTTTTATCAATTCATTTTTTTGAGTATGAAAGTCTAATTGTAGGCTCCAGTATTCTTCGGATACAAATGAGAGTATTTCCATCTCTCTTTCGCATATTAGTCTAAGCGCTACAGATTGAACTCTTCCAGCAGATCTGCAGCTTGGCAATTTTTTCCACAACAGCGGAGATAAAGTAAAGCCGACTAGATAATCCAAAGCCTGCCTTGCTTGTTGTGCTCTTATAAGACTTGTTTCCAAAGCTCTTGGTTCAGAAATAGCTTTTAGAACTGCAGTTTTTGTAATTTCATAAAAAGTGACTCTAAAAATCTTGGACTTATCTGTAATCGCTTTACTATTTTTTAAAGTTTCTACTATGTGCCAAGCTATTGCTTCCCCTTCTCTATCTGGGTCTGTTGCAAGATATATGCTGTCTGCCTGTTTTGCCAATGACACTATTTTTGGTACCGATTTACTAGCATTTAGGGTGGGTTCATAGAACATTGCAAAATCTTCTTCAGGCAGTACAGACCCTTTCTTTGAAGGAAGAGACCTCACGTGCCCATTGGAGGCGGTCACTGTAAATTCTGGGCCAAGATATTTTCCGATAGTTTTGGCTTTTGCAGGAGACTCTACTATTAGTAGTTTCATTTTTACTATTTATTCCAAAATCAAAGCAATTGTATTACCTGGGTATCTTACAATCTTTTCTGTAAGTTCTAACTCAAGCAGTATTCTGTATACAATCTTTATAGGTATTTTGCTATGAGATATCAGTGTTTCTATGTGAATAGGAGTTGAGGATAGCAAGCTTAAAATAAGCTCTCGCATATTATCAGAGACTTCTTCGATACTTCCTTCAGTCAAAATTTCATAGGGCTGAGAAGGTTTTTCTTGTAGTTTAGTTTTGACTTGAGTTAGTTGTGGAAGATTCTCTACTATATCTGAAGCATTTTCTACTATTATTGCTCCATCTTTTATAAGTTTATTGGCTCCTTTGGATCTTGGATCTAACGGAAAACCCGGTACTGCAAAAACCTCTCTTCCCTGCTCTAGAGCAAAGTTAGCAGTAATTAATGAACCTGAGTTTTTTCCTGCCTCTATCACAACTACACCAAGGCTTAAGCCGGAAACCAGCCTATTTCTTTGAGGAAAATGCTGCATTAATGGCTTTGTGCCAAGTGGTAACTCTGCAATTAGTAAACCTTGATTATAAATTTTTTGATATAAGTGGGCATTTTGAGGAGGATAAATATTATCTATTCCTCCAGCTAAAACGGCTATCGTGTTTGGTAAGGCAGCATTGTGAGCTGCTGCGTCTATTCCTCTTGCAAGACCTGACACTATAGTCATTTGAGCCTTGTGTGCTAAATCTGATGCTATGCTTTTTGCCAAAGTTTCTCCATTTATCGAAGAATTTCTAGCACCAACTATTGCTATTGAATCTTTGTTTAAAAGATTTTTATTACCTTTATAGCTTATTATCGGAGGAGGGCTTTCGATGTGAAAAAATAGCTTGGGGTAATCTTCATCTTCAAAAGTTAATATGTTGGCCCCAATCTTTTCTAATTCAAGAAGCTCTTTTTCTATCTTTTCTGTTGAACAAATTTCAACAGGCTGTTTTTTTCCTACTTTAAGTGCAAAATTTGGCAGCTCTTTTAGTGCATTTTCTGCATTGCCAAAAATCTCAAGCATTCGAAAGAAAAGCCGAGGGCTCACATTTTCTGTACGAGCAAGCCTCATGATGCTGATTGTTCTTGAAGAATAGGACCCTTGTGTGTTGTGATTCATTTAAAAGAATAGGTGGGCAAAAGGTAAATTTATCTTTTTTGAGTAAAACTCAAGCTTTGCATTATGCACGAGATTTAAAAGATTGAATACTTTTCTGTTAGGGTTTATGGTTGCGAGTCAACTCAAAGTGATTGTCAATTAGGTGATCGAAAGTAGAAATCCGTTCTTACTGTTAAAGCATTTAGACATGCTTACGGAAAGTCAAATAAAAAGGTTGCCCAAGAGTGTTCACACTCAGTTGCGTGTTTTAAGTGATGCAATCGAGGAAGGAAAATTTTCAGGCGAACAGATAGCTGAGATGAAGATTTGGGCGACAAGTCTCAGAAATAGCATTAGAAATCTTCATTTGGGTTGCAAAGTAGAGGATTTACTAAAAAAGATCTCTGATTCTTTTTGACTCTACTTTATACTTAATAAGTTCGTTTAATAAAATCTTCGTCTATTTACAAAGACTTCTTTTTTACTAGAGTGTAGTTTTCTGTTTTTTTGCTGGATACGAAATTTGTACTTTGGGATAAGATCCAATTCAAATCGGAATCCAATTCACTTTATACGTAATTGTTTAAAAGGCTTTTTATGGCTCGTACGCTTAAAGGTAAGGGCTCAGTTTTTTGGGCTGCTATAATAGGGAACGTGCTGGAGTATTATGATTTTACTGTTTATATAGTTTTCACGATCGAAATCAGTAAAGCCTTTTGTCCTTCTGGTTCTCACACTTCTCAGATTTGGTGGGCTTTGATCGCTTTTGCATTTGGATTTCTTGCAAGGCCATTAGGAGGCGTTGTGCTTGGATATGTAGGCGACAAATTTGGTCGCAGGACTGCTTTGCTTTCTTCTGCTCTTGGTATGACTTTCTCAACTTTTTCAATAGGAATTTTGCCTAGTTATGATTCTATTGGCTTTTTTGCTATTTTAATGTTGTTTGTTCTGCGTTTAATACAAGGCTTTTGCATCAGCGGAGAAGGCACAGGAGCTGCCATTTTTATTTTAGAACATTCTAAAGTGAAGAGGCTTGGTCTTATGGCGGGCATTGTGCATAGTACAAACATAGGTGGGACTCTGCTTGCAATTTTTGTTTCTTTTGCCTTAAGGCACTTTTTCCCACAATATCAGGATTTTATCTGGAGGTTTGCTTTTATATCTGGAGGTTTGTTTGGCCTATTTGCATTATTTTTGAGATGGCATGTTGCCGAAACTCCCATTTTTGCAGTTATGAAGCAGCAAAGAGGCCAAGTAAAAGATGGTATTATGAATGTTGTGAGAAGTGCTTGGCGTAAGATGTTTTTGACCTTTGTTATAGGATCTTTCACTAGTAGCATGGTTCAATTTATTAAGGGATATATCAGCGTGTATTATCAAGAAGAGATGGGCTTGTCTCATCACACATCTCTCATGTACCTTATGTATAGTTCGGTAGTATTGATGATAAGCATGGTGATATTTGGTGGTTTGGGGGACGTTTTTGGAAAATCTCGAATTCTTATTGGATCTGGAATAATGGCAATTATCTTCATCTTTCCAGCCTTATGGTTTATGTCAGGCCCCAATACCCTGGATCACATTATTGGTTTAACAATGCTTGACGTGATAGCTGGTGCAGCATCTGCTTCTGCTTACGCTTTTGTGATATCTATATTTGAACCCTCTCAAAGATTCTTTGGAGTATCGGTAAGTTATAATTTGGGAATAGCCTTGTTTGGAGGCACCTCTCCTGCTATTGCAAAGCTTTTGGGTAACCTAGTTGGCGATTCTTATGCACCCGCCTATTACATTACAGCTCTGTCTATTATGTTTTTGATCACAATGTTTAAAATGAAGCCCTTTATTGCTCCAAAAGATTATCATTAACAGGCCAATTTTTATATGCTAGCTTGTGCTTTTGAGTAAAAAATGTCTTTTTTTACCTACAGTGATTTTTAGGGTTCCTTTATCGTCAAAATCTGTAAGAAAAACTTTGGTTTGTAAATCCAATGCTAACTTATTTGCAATTTTAACTCCTCCGTCAAGAATTAGACGTTTTGATTTTGATTTTGACTCAACGATTTTGCTGCATGTTAATATTTCGCTTAAATACACTCCTTCCTTCAGAGTTTTTGAATTTAGGTTTATCGTGGGTAATCCACTTAGCTCACTTTGGTCTTCAAAAGCCGCCTTTGCAGAATTTTTGGCTAGATTCGCTTCTTTTTCTCCGTGACACAATAAAGTCAAATTAAAAGCTAATTTTTCTTTTGCAAGGTTTATATTTTCAGAAAAAACATGATCAAATTCCTTGTTTTCCTGTGGGGAAAATTCGCAATAAAGCGCAGCAAATTTTTTTACATCTTTATCATTTATGTTGCGCCAATATTGAAAGTATTCGTAAGGAGTTGTCATTTCTTCGTTAAGCCAGGTAGCTCCAAATTCTGACTTTCCCATCTTTGCACCAGAGGCAGTAGTAAGCAATGGGACTGTAAACCCGTAAGCTTTTCCTTGTTGGGCTTTGTGTATTAAATCGATACCAGAGGTTATATTACCCCATTGATCACTGCCCCCAATTTGCAAAATACAGTTATGCAAGCGGTATAAATGCAAAAAGTCAAAACTTTGGAGCATTACGTAGCTAAATTCTAGTAAAGACAGATGTTTTTTCTCTTGTAGCCTTGATTTGATAAAATCCAGAGAAAGAATCTGGCTGATCGAGAAATGCCTAGCGTAGTCTCGCAAAAATTCTAGGTGCTTTAGTTGGTCTAGCCAGTCAAGGTTATTGACCAATAAAGCGTCGGTTGAATTATTTCCAAATCTTATAAATTTGGAAAGTGATTTTAGTATACCGCTTGTATTATTTTTGATGTCTTCATTTGAGATTAACTCTCTGGCTTTTGTTTTTCCAGATGGATCCCCTATTTTACTAGTTCCTCCGCCAAGTAGTATGATTGGTTTATTGCCGTATTTCTGTAAAAGACGCACAAGCATGATTGTAAGCAAGTTGCCTATATGCAAAGACCTTGCTGTACAGTCAAAACCTACGTAAAACACTACCTTACCTTTTTCAAGTAATGCAAACAGTTCTTCTTTATTGGTGCATTGATGAAAATAGCCTCGTGATTGTATTTCTTCTTCTATCATTATATTTGCCCATTATTTTATGTAGATTTTTGTTATTTTCTACGAAAATCTATCTTACTTTTTTGTTTATAATTACGATTGACTCTCATACGCGAAGCTTTTTCTGCGTAGATTCCAAAGATCGAAATGAGTGCTGCGCACGCAATATAAATTGTTGCTATGTATATTGCTTTTCCCGTAAAGCCTAACATAGTCAATTTTACTACTATAAAGCAAGCAGATAAAAATGATACTAATCCGAATAATTGACCCGTAATGCGAGCTATGGCATTAATTTTTAGGGCTTGTTGTGTGATTTCGTGCCTATGGTCTTGTTCTTTTTGAGTAATATAAATTGCCTTTTCTAAGCTTCCTGGATGTAAAGACTCGTATTCTGATAATACTTCTATAGGGGGTAGTATTTTTTCTATTTTGAGTTGAGGTATCGCATTTTGTCTTAACGTGGTGTGGTCTCTCTCTATATGGCCTTTATTTAACATATTGTTTCCATTACGGAAAAAATGTTTTATTTCTCTGTCTTGCATAAAAATTTTATTTATTTTATTTGAAATGAAAGGCAAAAACCTTTCGTGGGCTACATCTGGATTTTTTCCTTTCCAGTGCAGTTTGCAGGTAGCGTGTACTCCTTAATTTTTGAGTAGTTTTTTTTATAGATACAAAATACGTCGGACACTCCAAGGCAAAAATTTTTAAAAATTTTTCGTTCTTTTTTAAAGTTAGATGAATTAATACGAATCATTGAGGCGAAATTATTTTTTGGTTTTATGGTAAAAAGGGCTCTCCCTGAAAATTAATGTTATTACCGTAGAAGCAGCATGTTTCAAAAAACTTATTGCACCCAGGAACAAGGGTTATTTTGCTGATTTTCTTGCTAGTGAATTCTTTCATAATGTATTCTGGAAAAGGATCTCGTACAATAATAGTTTCATACTGAATATTTTGCCCCAAATAGTTCACGATCTTGCCCAACGTATGTTTTAGTACTACTCTACTTACCCTGTCAACATTCATATTCACAGATGCGGTGCCATTGTCAAAATAGTGATTTCTATTTTTTGCTTCATTAGGGGATGAAATACAGTAAAGTGTGTTTCCAAAGGCTTCTTTAATTTCATATTCTTGAGACAACTTGCTCGTATCTATTTTACACATTTTATCTCCAAACTGTGCTCTGCACACTTTGCTATATTTTTGCGCTAAGTTTTGATTCATTTTGCCAACAGTAGAAGAAAGATTAATACGAAAATTTCTAGCAAAATCTTCTACCTTGATACATCTGCAATAAGCAAAAGGCTTTACATTGCTGGTTTTTGGATCAAACGTACTTATGGTTGCTACGCATTTTAATAATTGCGTATCTTCTACAACTCCTTCTCGCTCATAAGATCCTTCTAAAATTATAAGTATACTGCCGTTATCATTAAAGCTTGCTAATTTGACCTTCAGGGCGGATTTTGGTAGGTACGACTCTTTTGCGTCTTTGATTGTATGGCTTGCATCGGTTAATCTAAGGATTTGTCCACATTCTAATCTTATAGAGAACAGGTAGTATTGATCCAAAAATGACTCATACATATCCGTCGTATAAAAAATAAGTTTTCAACTATTGTGATTTAGTGCATGACCTCTACTGTAGAACTTCTACCAATTCAAAAGGTTCTATTGAAACTGAGGAATCTAGTTCTGATCTGTATTTTAGCGAATCTGTTTCAAATCGTACAGGAATGTCAAATCTAAAATTTGCTGTCAAAGAATCTAGATTTTTTTCATCAATAATTCTTATGAGATTACCATTAATAAGTCTTATGGGATTACTGATTGTGATTATTCCTAAATCGTCTATTTCGATGTCTTCGGTTATTTCCTCTTTGTTTAAGCGTATTTTTATTGAGCCTATTTCTGGCTTTAGAATTTTTCTACATGATCTGTTTGGCAGATTTTGTTCTCTTTTGGGATAGATTTTTATCAATTGAAACTTGAGGTTTTCTTTATCTAAAACTTCTAGTGGAGCATCAGTCTCTTCGCAATCTATTAGATCTCTGAATCTAAAGGAATATTTTCTTCCTTGCACAGCGCAGAAAAATTTTTGTAGCTCTGACATTTGCAAGGCGGTTAATTTGCAGTTTAACACTTTGTACCTATTAATGGGAGAAACTCGGTTTGCAAATCTTACCTCTCTTCCTCCATTAGAGGATTGTATTTCTGTGTAAAAAGTGGGACCACCGCTGACAAATGTGTACAAAAAACTTGGTAGCTCTTGATCAAAAAAATTTTCCATTATTCTAGTCTCTATCTAAGGTTATTAATCCTTGGTAGTGCATCTGAGTTCTTACGGAAAAACGATCTTCTGTTGTATCCCATAGAGTGCTAACATGTTCCAAAAAAGCAACTTTGTACATGTAGTGGTGACCTTTTTTTGAACAGTTTTCTTCCGCATTTGCCTTAGCAAAATTATTTGCCTGAATTACCGATACTACCTTAGCAGGCAGCAATATTGCATATATTTGACTCTGACTTATCAGGTTTATAGAAAAACTGAATTCATACGAAGGTAGGGTTGTGGTTTGAGGCTTTAAAGATTTTAGCTTGAGTATTATGCAAGGATACTTACCTATGTTTTCTTGTTCTTCTAGGTAAACTGTGCACTGAGTGGGTCCTTCCAAAACTAAATTTGAGAGGTCTGTTTGCATTTTTCTTAAAATTCTGCTCAAAAAATTAAATATTTTCATAAAGAGTCTCAGAGCCAATTTGATTTACTAAAAAATGCGGTAAAGGTATTGTGACAATGTTTAAAAATCGATTTGTATCGCTGTGAGGGGATATATTTTGAATCTTGAACCAAGCATTTTCTTTTTCTTTTAAAATGCGCATTTGACTAGAAAGGTTGGGCAACCTTCTTATTTGAAAAATGTGGTAAGGGTTCACAATGGAAGAGCCAAAACTCAAAGGATTCATTATTTTGACGAGATTTGGACCTTCCAGGTAATGTGCGTATGTACCATATTTTTTTAGCCAATTTAACTTATGTTCATATTCTTGATTACTGGTCGTTCCTTTTTCTTCCTGACTGATCCAGAGAGAAATTTTATGATGAAAAGATTTTGGTAATGGGATTTTCATTATAATGCCAACCTCCTGTAAGTTTGGTAAAGATCAACAGAATCTTTGTTGGTTGTTAAAGAGGGAGATTGTTTATGATGTATATTGTATATGTGCTGTAGTATTCCTTGTATTATTTCATGAGGTACATGTCCTCCTCTCCATCCCGCTAAGTATTCTATTTCTATTTCTATTAATGAGTTTGGCTTTGCATGCTTCAAAATGCACCTATTGTTTTTTTCGTCATAGCTATCTATTACGGAGTGTGGATTTTCCAGATCTTGGCCGTTTTGCTTACAGCTAATGAATTCTATAGCAAAAGCAACCGGCAAATTTACTGCTCCATTTTTATGTTCTTTAAATTTGCATGTCACTATTTGCTCAACGATGCTGCGCCTTAAAAAGGATTCAGCTGCATCGATTGAGCTTTGTAACATTTCTTTTAAGAGCAGATCCTCGTTCTGATCATTGTCTATCCAGAGATGTCTTTTGATCATTTCAATAGGAATTAGGTCTTCGTATTTTTTATCTGATATTGAGTATTGGGCCATTTTTACTCCTTTTTATTTGGTATTGAGGTGGACTACTGCGTCCTTGTTCAAAAATGCACCTCCTACTCTTTTTACTGCGTAAAAACTAACGAATGGTTTGTTCGAGTATGGATCACGCATTATCGGAATCTCTCTGTAATCTACTATTTTGTAGGCAGACTTAAAATCTCCTAGCAAAATGATTGGTTTTTTCGTTTCTGTATATTTGGGCATGTCTTCAGAGCAAAGCACCTTGTAGCCCAGAAGTGTTTCAGACATACTTGGGCTCATTTTAGGATTCCATAAAAATCTTCCTGATTCGTCTTTGAGCGTTTGTATTGCAAACAAGGTACTTTTGTGCATTACAAAAATCGCATTAT
Organism: uncultured Rickettsiales bacterium; assembly: GCA_903952265.1. Taxonomy (GTDB): domain Bacteria; phylum Pseudomonadota; class Alphaproteobacteria; order Rickettsiales; family Rickettsiaceae; genus CAJBEU01. Next base: position 204,956 of record CAJBEU010000001.1, read on the forward strand.
GCTGATATTTATTGGCAAGATTTGATGCCAATTTTACTATATCCTCTGTGGATAGCTCATCTCCTGCAACATCTACCTTATTTTTCTCAGATAAATTTGGCAAAATTCCTTCAGGTTGGTTACTCGCGTTTCCTCCTCCTTGCAGAAATCCTTGCTCTTCTTTTTTTGCAAAGCTGTAGCTTAGTTGATCTACTAGCCATTTCTCAACATCTACGCAATTGTCGTCTAACAATGTCTGAGACGCGCATGGTTGTGCATACAGCTCATGTAACAAAATTCTTTGCTTTTGTAGCTTAGGGGCATCCGTTAGTTTTCTTTCATTCGCTTCTGCAACCCAATCACAATCAAAGCCCTCTTCTTGTATTACAACGTCTAGTCCCGCTGTAGAGATTTCTTCTACTGATGCAATACTTCTTATTGGAGAAAGAGAGGCTAACGACGAGATTATTTTTCTACCCATCGATGTTTCTGCTATTGCTTCGCCATCTTGTGCTTCGGAAGTAATGCGTCTTACGTCTTTACGTACAAGATTTGGATGAATATTTCCTTTTCTTATATAATCGGACATGTAATGCTCTTCTGAAGGACTATTTTTTATATTGAAATTTGATTCTGGTCTTTCAAGAGTTAGTGCCAAGTTTTTATACTGTCTTTCCATAGTTTCCATTTTTTCTTTTAGTTGTAAGGTTTCTTGTTCGTTTTGAGCGTGAAAATTACTCCAATTGTTTGTTAATTCTTCAATTTTTTGTACTAGATTGATTTTTTGATCTGTAAGACTCATAAAGGTACATTAATTAGTGGGCTGATAATGAGAGTTTTAGTGATTTTGCTGAACTAATAAGCTGTACTAGGTTGTCAGTGTTTGGTTTGTCCTGAATCGATTCGATCTTTGCATAAAGATTTGCCGGAAATGTTACTACGCTGATTTCGTATAAAATTGCTTCTGAAATTTCGTTGTAACCTTTTTGATTAGTTGAGAATTTTTTTGGAACAATACCAACGCTGAGTCCGCTCACTATTCCTGATTTGATTAACTCAGTAGCTTCTCGTCCGATTTGTGTGTGATTCGTAATTGTAGCTTTTATAAAAAGTCCATAGTTATCCTCTTTTATGTGAATTATTGAACCAATAGGGTTGGCGGCATCATGCTGCCAAAGTAATTTTATTGGGTAATTTCTTTGTGTTATTGTTTCTTTAAAGGCACCTTCTTTTATAATGTCTTGGGCCTGATCAACGCATCTGAAAACGCTTGCATATCCTTGGATGTAAACTTCGTTTGAATGTAGGTTACCTTGGCTCATGTTGTGGGATTTTTTTTCTGGGTTATCATAGGCGTTGCTATGGTTTCTTTATAACAAAAGGATTCTTCAGCGCTAAGTGGATTAGGGATTAAAACTGAGGCTTATTTATGTCAAATTTGCTTTTACACGCTAACTCAAGGTGTAGAATTTAAGATGCGCAAAATCGTTCTAACAGGTGATCGTCCTACTGGTAGACTCCATCTGGGTCATTATGTTGGGTCTTTAAAGTCAAGAATAGACTTTCAGGAGGAGCATGATCAGTACATCATGATTGCTGATATGCAGGCTTTGACGGATAATTTTGAGAATTCTCCCAAAATAGCAGAGAGTGTATTTGAAGTAGCTTTTGATTATCTGGCTGCTGGATTGATTCCCGAGAAAAACACAATTTTTATACAATCACTTGTTCCAGCGCTCAGCGAGCTTTATAATTTGTTCATGAACGTAGTTACTGTAGCTCGTTTAGAGCGGAATCCAACCGTAAAAGAAGAGATACAAAGCAAATATTTAGGCAAAAGTATTCCTGCTGGATTCTTTTGTTACCCTGTGAGTCAAGCCGCTGACATACTTGCGTTTTATACCGATATAGTTCCGGTCGGAAGTGATCAGTTGCCCATGATAGAGCAGACCAACGAGATTGCTCGAAAATTTAATCAATTGTATGGGGGCGGGTGTTTGAAAGAAGTAGTGCCGTTCCTTAGCAAAAACTCCAGAATACCAGGCATAGACGGATCTAAAAAGATGAGTAAATCATTAGGTAACGCTATCTACCTTTCTGATGAAGATTCAGATATTTATACAAAGGTGAACTCTATGTATACTGACGCAAATCATTTGCGAATTAGCGATCCCGGAAGAGTTGAAGACAATGTTGTTTTTATGTATCTAGACATATTTCATGAGGATAAGGAACATGTTACGGAATTGAAAGAAGAATACAGAAAGGGCGGATTGGGCGACAAGACTTTAAAAAATCTCTTAGTAAAGGTCTTGATAGACTTAGTTACCCCTATAAGAGAAAAAAGAAGATCGCTCAAAAAATCTGACTTAGCAGACATTTTAAAAGATGGCAGCTCGAAAGCTGCTAAAATTGCTCAAAGCACTCTTGGTCAAGTGAAGAGGAGAATGCATATAAACTATTTTGAGTAATATCTGTGTCATTTGGTATTAACTTTAGATTCGTTTTTACTGTATCTCTGCGATATCTATTTTCTTCCAGAGTAGATAAATCTGCGTCACTTGTCTCTTTTTTTGCTGTATTTGGTGTTGGTCTGGGAGTATTTGCCTTGATCGTTGTAATGTCTGTTATGAATGGCTTTAGAGCCGATCTCATTTCTAGTATTGTTACTTCTTCTGGAGAGATAACGATTAGATCTTCTAGTCCTATTACGGATTACAAAAAATTTGTAAAAAAAGTAGAATTATTGCCCTTTGTAAAAAGCGTAAAACCGGTTGTAATGTGCTATTGCCTTGTAGAATCTGGTACGCAACGTAGATATGTTTTGGTAAAAGGAATTGATACTGTAAAACTGAACATAGAAAGAGGTAGCAAGGATTTTTTGAACAATATTTGTGACCTCGCAATAAGTAAAAACTTATCTCAGTCTCTTGGATTAAGCATTGGAGGCAAGGTTAGTCTGGGAAATTTGGAATCAATCTTACAAGAAGATTTTTTTTGCGTAAAAGAATTTACTGTCAAAGCTATATTTTTTGACTACGGGGATGATTCAAGTCTTATCTTAACTTCTTTAGACTCTGCTAATACTTTGTTTGAAAAAAATAAAGGTGTGTCTATATTTGAGGTAGAAACAATTAACCCAGATAGTTCAGAAGAATTTGCTCAGCGTATCCAGGACGAAACTTTATCTTCAGACTATATTGTTAGCCACTGGAAACAATCAAATCCGGATTTGCTTAGAGCTTTGGAGATTGAGAATGTTTCAATGTTTATTATTCTAAGTCTTATAGTACTAGTTGCAGCATCTAACGCTTTTTCAAGTTTGGTAATGACCGTTAAAGAAAAAGCTTACGAAATTGCTATACTTAGAACAATTGGGGCTTCTCGCTTAGAGATTTTGTTAATATTTATCTTTAATGGCTTTGCAATTGGCATATTGGGTGTTGCATCTGGTTCAATACTCGCATTTTTACTTATTCTGAACGTTCCTTTTATTAAAAAAACTTTATCTTTTGGATCTGGTATAGGAGTATTTGAAGTGCTTTGGCATTTTTTTGACAAAATGCCTATATCTATAAATTTTAATGACATTTTTATTATAATTGGATTTGCATCCGTATTGTCTCTCGTTGCGACTTTATATCCTGCTTACAAGGCGGCTAACATTGACCCTGCAACTGTGTTAAAATGAACCTTACTTCTACTGTATTAGAGCTGTCTAACGTAGTACACACTTACAGCCTTGGAAATGAGTGTATAAAAGTTCTTGATGGAATTAACTTCACTCTTTGTGCGGGTGAGATTGTAAGCATTATGGGTATATCTGGCAGCGGTAAATCTACTTTTTTGTCAATTGCGGGACTACTTATGTCTCCTAGTGGGGGTAGAGTCAAAATTTGTGGTTATGATTCTCTACTTTGGACTGATCAGAGAAGAACCAAATTTCGTCTACAAAACATTGGTTTTGTTTACCAAAAACATTTTTTACTGGGAGATTTTAACGTAGAGGAAAACATTATGATTCCTCTTATTTTAAAAGGGGTTTTAAGTCATGAAGATGGGGCCCAAATCGTACAAAAATTGTTATCGAAATTTAAGATTGAAGACAGGCGTTTTCACTTGCCCTCTCAGTTGTCTGGCGGAGAATGCCAAAGAGCAGCAATTGCTCGTGGAATTGTATCGTTACCAAAAATTATTTTAGCAGATGAGCCTACTGGTAGTTTAGATGTAGAGCATACAAAAAACGTGCTTCTTTACTTAAAAGAAATAGTGAAAGAACAGAATCTTTCTTGCATTATAGCCACTCACGATCCCCAAGTTGCTCAAATGACAGATAAGATTTTCTATCTTAAAGAAGGAAAGCTGCAATAAAAGATAGAAGTAGTTTATTAAACTGAATAAAAGACCTGTATATAGGCAAAATCTTTGTGGGGGAGAGATTAAATCTAAACAGACGTGGCAAGATAAGAGCTTATTCTTGCATACAAGGCTCAAATGACCTAGAATTTTTGTGAATTATCTGTAGTCTCTTTGTAGGAGCATAGCTCAATTGGGAGAGTGTCGGTCTCCAAAACCGAAGGTTGCAGGTTCGATCCCTGTTGCTCCTGCCATTATCATTATAGATTTTATACAAAAAGCGGTGTTTGACATATGATTTTGAAAAAATGGTCTTCGGTCTTTGCTCAAGTCTTTGCGGAGGCAAAAAAAATTGATTGGTTTTCAAAAGAAGATTTACTTGGGGCTGTATCTAAGGTATTGGTTATCGTCGTAATTGTCAGCACGGCTTTTCTGGGAATCGACTGGATAATGTCCAAATTGGTGGCAATCCTTTTAAGGATTTAGTTTTAGATTGTGCTTTTATTTAATTAAAGTGCGCTTTTGCAGCATTTATTATATGTTAAGTAGTGTTTTTATGAGTGAAGATGATAACGCCTCCTTTCAGTGGTATGTAATATGCGTTACTGCTGGTTCTGAGCGGAAAGTAAAGCAAACCATAGAGGAGCAGTCTTCTAAAATAGGGCTTAGTGGCTCTTTTACCGAAATATTAATTCCTTCTGTGTCAGTGATTGAAATGAGACGCGGCAACAAAACCACGGTAGACAAGAAAATCATGCCTGGATACATTTTTGTTAATATGTCTATGTCTGATAGAGCTGCGCGTTTAGTAGAAGATATACCTGAAGTCTTTAGGTTTTTAGGCGGAGACAAGCCTAATGTGGTAAAACCTGAAGAAATAACAAGAATTAGGGAGGCAATAGAGAATCAAATAAAAACTTCTAGGTCTGACGGTGTGTTTGAAGTTGGGGACTTGGTACAAATCTTAGAGGGGCCGTTTGAGTCTTTTAAAGGCCAAATTGATTTAGTAAATGAAAAAGATAGCAAAGTGGTTGTGGTTGTAAGCATTTTTGGAAATGATACAAGAATCACTCTGGGCATGGATCATGTAAAAAGAGCTTGAAAATTGTACATGTTTCTTTTAGAGTTCGTCATCAGACTTTGGTAATGGGGTTCTTTTATGTCTAAAAGTGTTGGAAAATCTATAGCTGTTAGGGTTCAACTTACTGTTGGAGCTCAGAGTGCTTCTCTTGCTCCGCCTGTTGGTCCTTTCTTAAATCAAAAAGGAGTGGATAAAAAGATAGTGATGGATTTTTGTAAGGCGTTTAATGACGGCACCAAAGACCTTCCAAAGGCGACTCCTATACCGGTTATACTAGAAGTTTATAAAAATGGTAAATTTTCTGTTTTTATTAAGTCTCCGCCTGTGTCGTACTTACTAAAGAAGGCCGTTGGTCTTGAAAAATGTGCATCTTTGCCTGGAAGGGACGCACCGGTTGCTGTTTTGTCTGTAGAAAAGTGTAAAAAAATTGCTCAAGAAAAAATGAAAGACCTGAACGCTTATAGCATAGAGGCTGCTCTGTCTATAGTCGTGGGGTCAGCAAAATCTATGGGAATAAAGGTAGAAGGCTAATGCAAATATTAAAAAAACGCAGCAAAAACGTAAAGAATGCTTATTCTCTCGTCTCTACATCAAAGTTGTACAGCTTAAGCGAGGCAGTTGAAATGCTGCAAAAAGCTGCCTTCACCAAGTTTGACTCAACAATGGAGATAGCTTTAAAGCTCGGCATAGACCCCAAGCAGACTAGTCAGGTGGTAAGGGGCGTTGTATCTTTGCCTTTTGGTACTGGAAAGTCCATTAGAGTCGCAGTTGTTTGTAAGCCTGGAACAGTAGTCGCGGGAGCTGACATTGTCGGGGGTACAGAGCTGATAGACGATATTGCTTCAGGGAAAATAGACTTTGACTTTTGCATCGCAAGTCCAGACATGATGGGGTTACTTGGTAGAGTTGCAAGGATTTTGGGACCCAAGGGCTTGATGCCTAACCCAAAGCTTGGTACTGTTACTTCTAACTTGGATGAAGCAGTTCAAAAAGCTAAAGCAGGAAGGATAGAGTTTCGTTCAGACAAAGGAGGGGCAGTGAACTCAGGCATAGGAAAACTTTCTTTTAGCATTGAGGCTTTGGAGAAAAACACTTTAGCATTTATAGGTGCGGTTATCGACTCAAGACCTTCAGGAGTTAAAGGAGAGTACTTGAGATCTGTGTATCTTTCTTCTACAATGGGCCCTGCTCTGAGAATTTCCCTTGCTGATTGTTTTGCCAACCTTGGTAACTCCTCCGCGAAAAACTCCAAGTAGCTTTTGATCCTTTCTGTGTAATAGTATGAAAACTGCAACAAAAATACGCAAAGCTTTTAGAGGCAATAGAGACGCATCTATAAGCAGGCTTAAAGTTATTTTACAAGAAAACTCACTTTTTATTCTTGTGGGATATAGGAGCTTGGACACCTTTGCTGTGGACTCTTTGCGTCGTTTACTTAGGACTAGAGGAGCTGTTCTGAAAATTGTAAAGAACTCAATCATGAAGATTGCTTCTCCTGAAGTAACTGAAGGTGGCCTAGATTCTTCTTTCAAAGGTTTCACTGTCGCTGTAATTTTTTCCTCAGAGAAGGATCCGGTTAACCTGTCTAAAGCAGTTTGTGATTTTGCAGATTCTGATGATAGGCTGAAAATTTTAGGTGGAATAATTGAGACTAGGAGCTTTGACGGCAAGGAAATAGCAAAAATCGCTGCAATGTCTTCTATGGATCAGTTGTATGCTGATTTGCTTGGCGTCCTTATATCGCCTGCTCGAAGTCTCATTAACATTCTAAACTCTCCTATGGGGCATGTAGTGCGAATGTTGAAGAGTTACTCAGAGTTTGTGCAAAAACGCGACTGAATGCGGCTAAGGAGTTTTACAAAGAAGTAAAAAATTTATTAATAATAGAGGTCTAAAACAATGACACAACAAGAAAAAGTTAAAAACATAGTAGATCAGCTTACTAGTCTAAGCTTTATGGATTTAGTGGAGGTCACTGGCTCTCTTGCTGCTACCCTTAGGGAGAAAGGAATCGATCCCTTTCCTGCTGCAGCTGTTATTTCTGCTCCATCTTCTGTGGTTGCAGAAGTAAAAGAGGAAAAAGCTCTGTTTGATGTAATCTTGACAGGATTTGCTTCGGATAAAAAGCTCTCCGTTATCAAGGAGGTGCGCTCGATTACTGCTTTAGGCTTAAAAGAAGGCAAAGATTTGGTTGAAAGTGCTCCTGGTGCCGTCATAAGATCTGGCTTGGATGCAGCTGAGGCAGCAGATGTAAAGGCTAAACTGGAGGCTTCTGGAGCGACTGTTGAGCTTAAGTAATTAACTGCTTTGCTTTAACAAAAGCCCAAGGTTAGTAGAGTTTGTCTCATAAGCTATTTTTGGTTCTGGGCTGTGCGGAAACTTAATTGTATTTTGCTTTTGTGTTACTTCCCAGAGCCTTTTTGGCCGGATAGCAAAGCGGTAATGCAGGGGACTGCAAATCCCCTATTCGTCGGTTCGATTCCGACTCCGGCCTCCATCAGATCTCTTGCTTCTGGCCAAAACTTTCTAAGTTTGTATTTTAAAGTGTGTTTAACTGCATTACTTTACTTTGACCTGATCTATTGTTTGACAAAACCTTACAACACGGGTTAATTTGGTCTAGGTTGAGGCTTTGATTAGTTCTAGTTTCTGTTTTCACATTTTCAGTTTTTGTCTGTAGCTTTTTTCGTTTTTATTTAATTTTACTTAAAGGTCCTTTTTTTTATGAACAAGTCCGAATTTATATCTTTTATGTCTGGGCGCGGAGGTACAAAAGTTGAGGCTGAGGCCGCTCTTAACCTTGTTCTGGATTCTATAGTAAGTGCTCTTGCCGAAGGTCAAGGAGTTAACCTTGTCGGATTTGGTTCCTGGAACGTTGCAAAGCGGGAGTCTAGAAATGGCCACAACCCTAAAACTGGAGTTAAGATGCTCATACAGGCTTATAATCAGCCTGTTTTTAAAGCTGGTCAGAGATTAAAGGATGCTTGCAACGGCAAGATTAAAGAAGAAATCAAAAAATAATCTATCTAAAAGTAATCACACTTTTCATTATTAACCTATGAGCACGTTTGTAGGACAAAAGTCCCCTGGTTTCACTTCTGTAGCTGTTATGCCTGATAATAGCATTGACGCTGAGTTTAATTTAGAGAGCATGGCCAGGAACAGATACTGTATGCTCATGTTTTACCCTTTGGACTTTACTTTTGTTTGTCCCTCGGAATTGGTTTCTTTAAATAGAAATTTAGAAGAATTTAACAAGCGAAATTGTTTGGTCGCAAGTGTCAGTGTCGATTCTCACTTCACTCATCTTGCTTGGAAAAATACCCCTCTTAAAGATGGTGGAATATCTAATGTACAGTTTCCTATGATCTCAGATCTTAAAAAAGAGATATCTTCTCTGTATGGAGTGTTAAATTCTGATGGTGTCTCTGTTAGAGGCACTTTTATTATCGATAAAGATTTTGTTTTACGTCACATTCTCATTAATGACCTACCAATTGGACGTAATCTACATGAGAGTTTACGCATTATAGACGCCATTGAGCACCATTCAAAGCACGGGGAAGTTTGTCCTGCAAATTGGACAAAAGGAGACGAAGCAATGTCCCCAACCTCTTCTGGCGTAAAGGTGTACATGGACAAACATCTTGGATAGACTTTAGGACGACTAAAAATGGGTTGTGGACTCTTTTGTTTAGCTGATTCTGGTCCAACACAGCACAATTCTCTTTGTTTTGTGTCCTTAATTATATGAATCAAGGTGGCTTATTGCCTCTAGGTTAAATAGCCTCTGCTTTTCTGTGCAAAATTTCTAAAACCTCTCTTCGGATTCTGCTAATTTTTAATCTTTCTGTGGCTGAATAATTCTTGAAAAGAGCTGGCTAAAAGCATGTAGATCGATGCCAAACAAAAAAGTTTTGAGACTCAAGTGGTAGGCAGGGCCTTAATCCTGAGAACTGTGTTTTTCTACTGACGTGTTCTGATCAAGCAGTATTTAAAATTCCTATATCCTTACCTGGGCCCCAAGGGGCCCTTAGCCGTTTTTTTATTTATTTAGATTCAGCAGGGGCTTTGCACAGTCTTACCCTTCTTTCATTTGAGTTGATTTCTTTGACTTGCAGTACAATTGCTGAGCCTGAGCTTTCTTTTACGTTAAGTTCAGACTTTGGTACAAAGATCTGCAAGCCTTCTGTCTCTACTATTGCACTTTCTTCGTTAAAAGAGATCAATTTACATTCTACTGTACTGTTTACTGAGTATTTTGAAGCAAAACGCTCGTAGGGATCGTTAGCTATTTGCTTAATGCCCAACCCTATTCTATCTCTTTCTACGTCTATAGACAAAATTTTGCATTCTATTATGTCTCCTTTATTGAAGTTACTTAAAGCTGCTTTGCTATTTTCTGTCCAAGAAAGGTCGTTTTCATGAATTAGACCAGTTATTTCTTCTGTAAGGCTTACAAACATTCCAAAGTTTGCAATTGTCTTAACTTGGCCTTTTACAATTGATCCTACTGGATGAGTTTCAGAAAACTTTTGCAAAGGTCTTTCTGTGCACTGTTTTACACTCAATGATACTCTATATTTATCGTGATCTATTCCAATCACTTTGCAGGTTATGTCTTGATCTACTGTGAAAGCGCTTTTAAAGCCTCTGTCATTTTTAGTGGAGTTCCAGGAAAGCTGAGATACGTGCACAAGCCCGTCGATACCATTTTTCAGCTCTACAAACACACCATAATCTACTATGTTGGTTATTCTGCCTCTGACTATACTGCCAACAGGAAATTCTTGTTGAATTTCTTGCCAAGGTTTTTCGTCTAACTGTTTTATTCCCAGAGAAATTCTTCTTGATTCTGGGTCAAAATTTATAATCACAACTTTGAGACGCTCTCCTACCTTTAGCACTTCTGAAGGATGATTAACCCTTTTCCATGATATATCTGTGATATGTACTAGGCCGTCTATGCTACCAAGGTCTATAAAAGCTCCGTAATCGGTGATGTTTTTAACAGCGCCTTCAAGAACGGCTCCTATTCCTATATTTTTCAGCAGCTCATCTCTGGCTTCAGTTCTTACGGATTCTAGAACTGCTCTTCTTGAGACTACTATGTTGCCCATTTTTCTATCCATTTTTAGTATGTAAAACGGTTGTACGATGTCAAACAGATGAGTAACGTCTTGAAGTGGTTTTGTGTCGATCTGGCTGCCAGGCAAAAACGCTACAACCCCTGAAAGATCTACTGCCAGTCCTCCCTTAATTCTGCCAAATATTACGCCGTTTACGGTAAGGTTTTCTGCAAATGCAGTTTCAATTGGCTCCCAGGCCTCTTCTCTTATGGCTTTTTCTCTACTTAAGACAACTTTTCCCTGCCTGTTTTCTATTTGTTCTACAAAAACATCTACCTCTTCGCCTATTTCAGGTATGTCTTTGGTCTTATCTCTTTCAAACTCTTTAACAGGTATTACTCCTTCGCTTTTCAGGTGGACATCTACCGTTACTGTGTGCCGATCTCTTGCAGTGACTACTCCTCTTATTACTACTCCTTCTCTTAGAGACTTATCTTGTGCTTCTTCTATCATTTTTGAGAAGCTTGCTTCCGTGTCAGCATCATTATGAAAGTCTACAAGACTAGCTACAAATCTTTCTTTTTTGTTTCGCATAATTTACTGACGTTGTTTAGTTAATAAAATTTTTTTAGAGATGAACCGATAACTTTAGGGTCTTTTAAAGAGCCTATTGTTCTTTGATAAAAACTAAAAAATAAACCGTGACTAAAGTTTGCATCAAAACAAACCTTCAGACTCGCAAATTCTAGTTGATGCTAGCCTATTTGTATAGGATGGGAGTTAACTTTTAAAGTTACAAAATCAGAAATATCAGACAACTGCTTATTAAACCAGCAACTATTCCGGCTAATATGTCGTCTGCTATGATGCCAAGGGCATTTTGGTATTTTTTGTCAATCCAGCTTATCGGCCAAGGCTTTAATATGTCAAATATTCTGAAAAATAGTAAACAAAGTGCGTGCAAAAGTAGCTGTGAGTATTGATTACCTACCTTAAATGAGTAATTAGATAATACATTTATGCACGTATGACATATTGCCAAAGCTATTAATTGCCCTACTACCTCGTCTATTATAACTTCTTTTGGATCTTTTTTGTCTTTGCCGATATAGACACTTATTGAAATCCAGCCCAAAATAAAAAACAATAATATAAAAAACGTGTCTGTGACCAACAGGTTAATTTTATCTGGGTTTAATTTTTTGACAGCCAAATAATGAAATAAAGTTGTAAATATTGATCCTAAAGTTCCTGGTGCATGACCAAATCCAACACCACAGCAGGTGGATATATACTTGCAGAGTGCTTCTACAAATTTTTTCTGACCTGTTGTTTGTAATTCTTCTGTATTGCTCACGTTGTATTTTGTGATTAAGGTATTTGCACTTAATAAGAACGTTTTGCTTTTCCTGATGCGTCCTTCAGTCTGTCATTATTGATGCAATATACAATGAATTTTTTTCCAATGTATTTTTACGTGGCTTTGTTTTTAATTTTTGTTTTAGCCTTGGCTGCCTTGATACTGAAGCTTTTTAACAAATATTCAGACAAGATATTTCAAGGCAATTTTGCCAAAAGCAAAGGTTGTAGAGTAGAACATTTAACCTATGTTGATCAACATACAAAATGCGCTCTCTTACAATTTAGAAATAAGAGATACCTTTTATTACTTAGTAAAAATAATAACTTGCTTTTGGATAGCTATGAAGAGTCTGAAAAAGCTTAATATCTTAGTTGTGTTTTTGATTTTGTTGTGCTGCACAAAATCTGTTTTGGCAGCCGGTATTGAAACTGGCGCTATTTCGGAACTACAAAAGTTTCTCTCTGGTCCCTCTTTCAGTGGCAGAATAATTCAGATTTTTCTACTTGTGGGTATTCTGGGAATAGCGCCATCTCTACTTATTATGGTGACTTCATTTGTGAGAATTTCCGTAGTTTTGTCTATTGTGAGAACTGCACTTGGATTGCAGCAATCTCCTCCAACTCAAGTTTTAAACTGTTTAGCACTGTTTTTGACATTTTTTGTAATGTCTTCTTCTTTTAGGCAATCTTACGATCAAGGATTAAAGCCTTTGATTGCTCAAACTTTGTCAGAGGAAGAAGCAATACCTTTGATTATAGAACCATTTAAGAAATTTATGCTGGCAAACACTCGCAGCAAAGACCTAGATCTCTTCTCTGGTATAGCTCAAGTAGAAATAACCAATGATTCTTTGGAACATTTACCTTTAGAAATTGTAGTTCCATCTTTCATGATAAGTGAGTTGCGAAGAGCCTTTGAAATAGGCTTTTTACTATTTTTACCTTTTTTAATAATTGACATTGTGGTAGCATCACTTTTGATGTCTATGGGAATGATGATGATGCCTCCCGTGATGGTGTCTTTGCCTTTTAAGGTAATCTTTTTTGTTTTGATAGACGGGTGGTATCTGCTTGCTGGGAGTTTGATTAGGAGTTTTGTTATCTAGACATTTTAATAAGGTCTATTTCATGTACTGTCATCTTGGATCTTTTTTCTCTCTTGTTTTTAACCTTTTTTGTGCTCTCTTTTTACTATTTTCCTCCTGTCTGCATGCTGCAGGGAATGCTTCAATTTCTGGTTCTGGGGGTGAGATCAAGAAAAATATTATTGAACATGCAAAGCTGGCTTCTGTTACAATAGAAGTTGAGATTTCTGCTTATGCTCACTGTTCCGGTTCTCGTAAATCTGCGGCTTCTGGGTTTGTCGTAGATAAAAAAAATGGGATTATTTGTACCAATGCTCACGTCGTTGGGTGGTCTTGTCTTCCTGAAAGCTACTTTATTACCTTTCATGATGGAAAAAAGGTGGAGGCAAAAGCATTATATTATGACGTATGGCAAGATCTTGGCTTTTTAAAAATTGATCCTAAGGAAATTCCATCTAATGTGACTCAACTCTTGTTTGCAAAGCCTGGAGCCGTTAAAGAAGGCGATCGTGTGTTTTCTATTAGCAATACTGAGAGGGCTGCCTTTTCATTTAATGTGGGATATTTAAGCAGTTTATATTCTGCTGCAGGCTTCATGCCTCAGCATTCTTACGTGGTAAACTATAATCAAGTTGGTGGAAGCAGTGGAGCGGCAGTTTTAAATGATCATGGTCAAATTGTAGCTGTTAATTTTGGTGGATCTCAATCTTACAGATTAGCTGTTGACTCAAGGTACGCTCAATATCTACTCAAATTTATCGCTCAAGATCAGATGCCTTTTAGAAGACACACTGGAGCATTATTGAATTTTTACTCACTGTCAGATGCAGTTAGGTATAGAGGTTTTCCAAAGGAGATAAGTGAAAAATATGTGAGAGAGAACCCCTTAGCACGGGGAAATGTCATAGAGGTTGAATCTTTTATTTGTGGTTCTCCTGCTTCTGAATCTTTACGTAGCGGAGATATTATCTGGAAAATCAATGGAGCCCCAGTTAAGGCGGACCTTTACACCTTTGATCATCAGGTAAATAATGCAAAAGAACCTGTTAAACTTAACGTATATAGATACGGTGAGGGCTTTATAGATGTACAATTAGACACTTATGACGTCAATAAACACAGAATCAAAAGAATAGTTGATTTTTGTAATGCAAGATTTATTGAAGCCGATTGCATTACTGCAAGATATGCTGGCGTGAAACTAGGCACTGTTTTTTGTGCATCAGCTGAAGTATCATCTCCTTTTTTATTAGATAGACTTGGTACATACTCGGATTGTGGGGTTGAGTGTTCTTTTTCAATTTTAGAGTTTAACTCTCGAAAAATTCTCTCATTAGAGCATTTAATCGAGTTCGCTCAGGAAATGAAAAAAAGTAAAAGTGTCGGATTTGTGCTTAAAACTGTATCTTACTTTCCTTATGGAGTTTTTAGTCGTGTGTACTCTATGGCACACGACTTATTTCTAAAGGATATAAAGCTCAAAAATGATTTTAAGCTTGAGGTTCACGAATTTAGCCCCAAAGAACTACGCTGGATTAAAACGGTAAAGTAATAACTAAATTTTTCGAATTAACTCAAAAATTGCATTTTTTATGTCAGATTTCTCTGATAACTCTAACTTGGGTTCTAACACTTTCAAGAAAAAAGGATTCGTGTTTTCTGTAAGCGATCAAGATTTTGATTCCATCGTAACGAATGAGAAAAGCGCACTTGTATTGGTTGATTTTTGGGCTCCTTGGTGTGGTCCTTGTAGGGCCATTGCTCCTATTCTTGAAGATGTTGCTACAACATTTGAAAGTCAAGTCAAAATTTTAAAAATGAACATAGATGAAAATCCTCACACACCGGTAAAATATCAGGTAAGAAGCATTCCGACTTTGATTCTTTTTTTTCAGGGAGAGAAATTAGAGTTAAAAGTTGGAATGCAATCAAGGGATTCTTTAGAAGAATGGCTACGCGACAATATTGCTAAATTCTTTCCTTCTATATAAGCCCTTATTCTTGATCAGGACTTAAATTTTGACGAGAGACTACTAGTTTGGACGCTTTTTCAAGTAATTCTGCTCTTGAAAGAGAGAATTTGCTCTCTATCCAGATTTTTTCTAAATATTGAAGTACGTTGCCCACCTCTTGTCCCTTGAGGCCAAGACTTACCACTTCCTTGCCACTTATTGGTAAGTCTTTTATAGTGAGAGAATCAATTACATTGATGCATTCCTGTATTGCTTGGATAGGTATAGAGTGTAGACATCCAGCCAGTATTGCATATTCCTTGGTGCTAAGATTTTTATATTTTCTTTCCAGCAGCTTTTCTTTCAGTAAGTCGATGCTACTTACCTCCCCTATTTCTTCTAGCAATTTTGCAACCGAATAAGTATCGCTATTAGAAAATTTTTGCTTTTTTAAAATTGAGGATAGATTTCTTGTAGCATTTTTGTGTAATAAGGAGGCATATTTGAGACTCAAAGTTGATTTTAGACCAAGTTGAAAGCATGCTTGTGAACTTTTTTCTTCCATTTCTATATCAAATTTTAATTCCGGAAATATCGTTTGCAAAATTCCTCCTGACAGCATTTTGTTCAGTATGTATTTTGTATCGTTTTGCAGAAGAATTTTATCAAATTCAGCTTTAATTCTTTCTGCAGACATCTCAGAAAGTTTATTTGCATATTTAACACACTGATCATATCCCGAGGAATCCAGGGCGTTGGCATATTTTGTCGAAAATCGAAAAAAGCGCATGATTCTTAAGTAATCCTCTTTTATGCGTAATTCTGGATCGCCTATGAATAAAACTTTTCTCTCGTTAAGGTGCTTTAGTCCATCAAAATAATCAAATAACTCGTATCTAATCGGGCAGTAACTAAGTGCGTTAATAGTAAAATCACGCCTTTCTGCGTCAACTTTAAAGTCATCTGTAAATTCTACTAAGGCATGCCTTCCATCACATGCAACGTCTTTTCTGAGAGTAGTGATTTCAAATTCTTCACTATTTAGTATTACCTTAATCGTGCCAAAATTAATTCCAATGGGTATTAGTTTAGCTTCGGGTAGTAACTCCATTACTTTGTCTGGGGGCAATGGAGTTGCAATATCAATATCGTTTGGCTTAGTACCTAACAGACAGTCTCTAACACATCCTCCAATCAATCTAGGCCACAAGTTTGGATTTATGTTGTTAGACAATTTATGCAGAACCCAAAGAAGAGTTGTGTTACTTTTTACCAACTTTTCATAGATCTTGTGTTTCACAATCAGGGGGGTAAAGGTTTGTTGATTTGTGAAAAAGGCCAATAATTGGTGATTCAGCTTTTTGCTAGGGGGTTTTAGTTTGTTTTTTTAGGTTTGAGAGCTAAGTTTTGCATGCGTTTATCAGCTGCCTGAGTCCAGAAGTTCTCTGCAAATTTATCTTTCAAAATCTTTTGACATTTTGATGCTTCCCCTGGCAGGCCTAGCATTAGGTAACTTTCAGTCATTCTAAATAAGGCTTCTGGAAGGAAGTATTCGTCCTTGTTGGAATTGATTACATTTTGAAAAGACAGAATCGCTCCAACTGGGTTACACTCTTTTAAATGAAGCCTTCCTATATACATTTCCTTTTCGTTTAAATAATTTTGTATCTTTGGAATGTGGAAGCTTAGAAATTTTTCCGCATAAGGGCTTTGTGGAAAAAGTGTCATAACTACGTATCCCAATTTAAGAGCAGTGTTTGCTACTCCGGAACAACCTTCAACTTCCTGAATTTGGCTTGCATAGCACAACATTTTTAAGTAATACACATAATCAAGTGGGCAACCTTTTGGATGAAAGGTCTCTAAATCTTTTAATGTGTGAATTGCATCTAAATAATCTTTATTTCTGTACAAAGAATAGGCCTCCAGCAACATCGCTCTTGATGCGAACTTATTTGCAGGGTTGTCTGTGTACATTTTGAAAAAATGATTAGAGGCGCTTTTGTATTTTCGGTTTATTACTAAATCTACTCCCTGCTTGTATAATTCTTCTTGAGAATAAACATATTCAGGACCTTCTTTCATCTTTTTGATACTGCTGCATCCGCATACAACAATGCAGCAAAGTGCTAATGAAGCGATCTTTTGTAGTTTTTGAATCAAGAACAAATAAGAAGGGTTGTGTGATTTAATGCCTTTCATCAACTAGCCCCGATAATGGTACCTCTGGCCGGATTCGAACCGGCACATCTTGTTAGATAGCAGATTTTGAGTCTACCGCGTCTGCCGATTCCGCCACAGAGGCTTGTTTAATAAATTCAATATAGAGCCAATGGATACACGAATTTTTTCACATTGTCAAAGCTTTGAGTCGAATAAGTACCAAATTTGGCTTAATAACTTTCAGTTGAGAATGCTGATTGATTTACTTGGGCTGTTCTTTCTCTATGACTAGTTGTATCACGTGGTCAGTGAAAATTTGTAGTTTATTTACCATATATGGCATAAAAAGCATAAGGCTAAGAAAAACCGCAAATATTTTAGGTATAAAAGACAAGGTTGACTCCTGAATTTGAGTAACGGCCTGCAGTATAGAGATGATAAGACCAGCGGACATGGCAACTAGCAGTACAGGAGCAGATATTGAAATAAGAGTGTGTAGTGCCTCTCTTCCTATGACGCTTGCTGTCCCTATATCCATTTTAATCTTATTTTAGTGATTGATACCTTCCTTATACAGCTTTCTTATTGTTTTTGTAAGAATGATTTGCCTAAGCAGACGAAAATTAAAAGAGTAGAATGAAATTTTCTCAAAGAGGCGTGCCAACAGAAATCAGATAGATCCTGCAATAATTCGTTTGAGCAATAAACTTTATATTTGTCTTTTTAACAATTTGGAATCGATTAAGTTATCTAAGAGGGTTTTGTAATCTAATAAAATAATATTAAAAAACTAGTTAACTCCTGAAAAAACTTATTGTTAGTAACTTTCTTGCAACTTGCTTTTTTAACTCAAAGAAATTATTTGTTTTCCAGAAATTCGTAGTCAAAAAAGATTTAAAATCTTATTTAAACAGCTGAAGAACTTACATATGAAAGAGGCTTACTAGCCTTTATTCCAGCAATGCTTGTTTGGGGTGCCGAGATTAGGGTTTTTGAAGAAAAGCTAGAGAAGCTGGGCGATTTAAACGAATTTTTTGTTGATTACTTTGCATTGACAGCATTTCCTTGGATGTTCAGGTTTTTAAAAGCTTTTGAGCCGCTATTTCAAATTCTTGTTCGCTGTAGCCCATGGTCTTTAAGACAAGCCTCGATCTGTACAAAAGGGAGGCTCCTCGGGCTGTCTTCAGGGCACGCAGGTGACTCTCGGATTTGGAAAGCGTATGACAGCCAGAGATTCCAAGAGCTTTTTTACAGTCTACAATCAGTGCTTTTTTCAATTCGGGATCCATTTAGTAACCTTACCAAAACTTACTATTCCCTATTGTCTACTGCCTAGATGAAAAAGTCAATTCGCGTAATAACCATAGGTGAATGTAATTAATATATATTTATGCAGAATGTACGAAATTCTTTTTATTGGAAAGTTAGCGAATCTTTGATAGCAAAAATTGACTAAGAATTTGCTTAAAATTGCTGGGATGGATTGAATTTTTTTGTGCGTTCTACTTCTTTTTTTTCAAACACTCTAATTCCGATACTATAAAGAAGAATTATTGGAATAAAGACAAATAAAACTCCTCTATACCCAAACTTTTCAGTCGCAGATACAATACATAACGGTACTACAAAGTAAGCTGCGGTTTTTACTAAAGACATTACTACTCCTGCATATCGGAACCTTTTCACTGTCGGAAAGCTGGTTAGGAAAACTGCAGTTGCAGGTGTGTTGCTAAGAAAGAAGGTTGTCAAAATGCATTGAAAGGTGCACTAGACTAGGAGATGGGTAAAATAATACCGCATTACTGGCAAAACAGTGATGGATAGAAGAATCCTACGATTTTGATTCTTATAAGCTTTAGCGGATGAAATCTATAAGATAGTATTGTCCACATTGCTGTTGCGACGAAGTCCACTACTCCAACCCAAAAATTATTCTGCGTAACCTCAAGATTACTAAGCCCGAAATCTTTTCTTAAAACTGTGGTTCCAAGATATATATTAGAAAAAAGACGTGAGGGTGAGCTAGCCAAGTAAAAGAATAAGCCAAAGAGACGGACACTGGTACTTTGATGTTGTCATAGTTCAAATTTATTCCAACTTTTTTATAGTGTGCTTTAAAGAATCTTTGTCTATCAGCAAAATCTGCAGCTTCTTTAAGACTACTCTTTGCAATGGCTCCAACTACTCCAATTGTCGCTCCAAATAGAAAGGCTCCTCGCCAGATGTGGCCAGACCATGATTCGGGAAATAAGCTGATGTTGCTAAATATAGATCCTACACCGATTGCAAAAGCTGATCCTTTGGAAACAAAAGTATTCACGGAAGAGACTAGTGGATAACGATAAGAGGGTTTTGTTGTTTCAGATAAATACATCTGAGCGCCAGTGATTTCTGCTGTCGCAGAAACACCTTGTATCATTCGACAAAGCGTTAGTAGGATGGGTGCAAGTATTTCTATTTTTTTGTAAGTGGGTAGAGCAGCAATTGTTAGGCAACAGCAAGCCATTATTGTGCACTTAAGGTTATTGCGGCTTTTCTTCCTATAAAGTCTCCTATGTAGCCAAAAAACACAGCTCCAAGCGGTTTTAAGGCATGACTGGTCCAGAGAGTAAAAACGGCAATTTGAGCTTTGCTAAAAAACCCATCCTGAGGAAAAAATAGATTATTTAATATAAATCCCATGTGGACGTAAAGCATCAGATCAAAATACTCAAGGGTAGATCCTATAGATAAAAGACTTACGGCTCGTATTTGGTATTTTGTTAACTTTTCTTGAATTTTTTTTCGCATCATTAATGTAGAAGTTATTTTTTGCGTGGTTATAGATGTCCTACAAAGGTGCTTTTTTGTCTTTCAAAAGATTGTTTTTTCTCTGTTTCTTCTTTGTTTACAAAGTATCCAATGGCCCAATTAAAACAAATTCCAAAAGGGATAAAAAGTAATAATACTCCGTTGTTACCAAAAATTTTTGTAAGAAAAACTAAACCAAAAGAAGTAATAACGTAAGTAGAAAGGTATGCAGAAGCTAGCAAAAAGCTGCTATATCTAAATCTTGTAAGCACAGGAAAGTGTTTGATAAATATGGGAGCTGCCGGAATATGATCGAACCTAAAAAAGATCAAGAGGCACTGAAACATAAGTATTGTTTTAGCGCTATGCCACGTATTTGTTGCAAAAGGAAAACAAGCCAACAGTGCTAGAAACATCATCAGTTTAAACTTTATAAGCTTTAGTGGATGAAATTTATAACTTAAGATTGCAAAAATTAGTGTTGAAATTAGATTCATAATAAGAGGAATTATGTTGTTTCTTACTATTTGTTCGGGAGTGAAATCAAACGTATTTCTTAATATTTCCGCACAATGGAACAATATAAAGTAAAAGCAGATTGGCCTTCCACAGTGCACGAAAAATAGTGCTGTGCAATTAGGCAAGGGTATTTTTGTATTGATCGATTGATTATCTTTACTCCATTTTATGTCTGCCTTTTTAAACTGTTCTTTTAGTAATTTTTGTCTATCACTAAATTCTGCCGCCTCTTTCAGGCTGCTTCTTGCAACGGCTCCTACTACACCCACCAGTGCACCAACTAAAAATGCAAATCTCCAACCATCTTTTTCGAATTGTTTTGGCAACAACCCTCCACTGGAAAAAAGTGCTGCAAGCCCTAATGCTAAGATATTGCCTATTCTACTACATACTGGCACTAAGGCTACGATCGGATATTGAATGGGGGGTTTTAGACTTTCAGTAAGATAGATCTCGACTCCATTGAGTTCGGAGATACCGGATATATTTTGTACCATGCGGCAAAGCGTTAAAATAATTGGGGCTGCTATGCCTATCTGTGTGTATGTTGGCAAAAAAGCTGCTGTGATGCAGCAAAGCGCCATTAGCATTGAGCTTAGTACTATTACTGATTTTCTACCAAAAATGTCTCCTAAATATCCAAAGCATAAGGCCCCTAAAGGTGTTAGTAGATAGCTAGAACAAAAAGAAAATGCTGTAATGAGCTGTTGAGTTGCCGGATCAGTTTTTGGAAAAAACGAATCGTTTATCCAAATAGCTGTATGTAAAAAAAGCATCGTGTCAAAGTCTTCTAAAACCACTCCCACGGATAATAGGGATACGGTATGTAACTGTTCTTTTGTTAACTTTTCTTGAATTTTTTTTCGCATCATTAATGTAGAAGTTATTTTTTGCGTGGTTATAGATGTCCTACAAAGGTGCTTTTTTGTCTTTCAAAAGATTGTTTTTTCTCTGTTTCTTCTTTGTTCACAAAGTATCCAATGGCCCAATTAAAACAAATTCCAAAAGGGATAAAAAGTAATAATACTCCGTTGTTACCAAAAATTTTTGTAAGAAAAACTAAACCAAAAGAAGTAATAACGTAAGAAAATAGGCTTGCAAAAGCTAATAAAAAACTACTGTAGCGAAATCTTTTGATTACAGGAAAATATTTAATAAATATAGGTGCCGCTGGAATGTGGTCAAATCTGAAAAAAACTACCAGACACTGAAAAAGTAATATGGTTTTTGCGCTACTCCAAATACTTGTTAAAAAAGGAAAGCAAACCATAAGGGATAAAAAGATTGTCAATTTGAATTGTACGATCTTTAAAGGAGGAATTTTGTAGCTTAACAAAGCTAGGATTAAAGCTGAAACTAAATTCACTGTAAGAGGAATGAGGTTATTCTTTGTTATCTGATCAGAGGAAAATTCGAATGTGTTTCTTAATATTTCTGCGCAATGAAAAAATATGAAATAAAAACACATGGGCCTACCGCAACAGATAAAAAAGTATGCAAGTGATGTGGGCAAAGGTATGTGAGGATTGATTGACAGGTTATCTTTTTTCCACTGTATGTCTGCCTTCTTAAATTGTTCTTTTAGTAATTTTTGTCTATCGCTGAACTCTGATGCTTCTTTCAGACTGCTTCTCGCAATGGCTCCAACTACTCCTATTGTTGAGCCTATCAAAAAAGCAAAGCGCCAACCATTTGCTGCAAATTCCTTTGGTAAAAATCTTTCATCAGAGAAAAAAGCAGCAAGACTTAAAGCTGCAATATTTCCTATTCGGCTGCATATTGGTATTAATGCTACGATTGGATACTGTATGGGGGGTTTTATGCTTTCAATAAGATAAATTTCAGCTCCGTTTACCTCAGATATTCCAGAAACTCCTTGAAGCATTCGACATAATGTTAAAATTATCGGGGCAGCAATGCCTATTTGGGCATATGTTGGTAAAAAAGTAACAACAATAGAACAGCCTGCAGTTAACATTGCACTTAGCACGATGACCGCCTTTCTTCCAAAGATATCTCCTATGTACCCAAAAAATAATGCCCCTAAAGGGGTTAAAAAATAACTAGAACACAAAGAAAAGGCTGTGATCAATTGTTGAGTTAGTGGGTCAGTCTTTGCAAAAAATAAGCCATTTATCCATATAGCTGTATGTAAAAAAAGCATCACGTCAAAGTCTTCTAAAAACACTCCCACGGATAATAGGGATACGGTATGTAACTGTTCTTTTGTTAATTTTATCTGAGTTTTTTCTCGTAGCATAAATATACTTTAAAGTTGTTTAGTATATCTATTAAGTACCTTTAAGTTGTTAAAAAGCAAGATTTATTCTATACAACATTGAGTTGTTTTCACTATCTGGTACAGATGCTTTTTTGTGGAGCAAAAGAGCTTTTATAGTCTGCAATAGACCTGTTGTGTTCTGTAGCTTCTTTTTTTGCGAAATACTCTACAGAGAGCAAAAAGAGAAAAGCAACAGGTGTTAAGAAAAGCAATATACCTTTATTTCCAAATATATTACTTAAAAATATCATGCATACAGGAGAAACTATTGATGCAACTGAAGTAGCCATTGCTCCTAATATTCCGGCATACCTAAATCTTTTTAAAACTGGAAAATACTTTATAAGTATTGGAGTAGCTGGTGCATAGTCAAAACGCAGAGCGACGAATATGCATTGAAAAAGCAGTATTGTTTTTGGGGTTTGAAAAGTATCTAGAACAAAAGGAAATGCAAAAGCACACAAGGTGAAAAGCACAACCTTAAACTGGATAATTTTAAATGGATGTATCTTATAGCTCAAATAAGAGACTAGTAATGGGACCAAAGCCGTAATGATTCCCGGCAATAAATTGTTGGTTACTATCTGGATTCTAGAAAATCCAAAGTCTTTGGCTAATAATTCTGCACAATGTACAAATATGAAATAAAAGCATATTGGTCTGCACCAAACTATGAAAAAATAAGAAAGAGATGTTTTTAGAGGTATTTTTGGATTAATGGACGGGTTTTTCTTGCTCCATTCTATGTTAGCTTTGGCGAATTGTTCTTTTAGAGACTTTTGCCTATCTGCGAATTCCCCGGCCTCTTGCAGGCCTCTTCTTGCAACAGCCCCTATTACTCCAATCATGGCTCCCGCAAAAAAGCAGAATCTCCATGCATGATTTTTAAATTCCTGAGGCAAGATGTCAGTGTTTGTAAAAAGCACCGTAATACTCAGTGCAAGCATACTCCCCAGACCTGCAGCAGCATATATTAAAGCTACTGTAGGGTATTGAATTGGGGGTTTGACACTTTCTGTTAAATATATTTCAGCACCATTGACTTCACTTAGGCCAGACATGCTTTGGAGCATCCGGCATATTGTTAGGATGATTGTTGCAGCAATGCCTATTTGTGCATATGTAGGTAAAAAAGTTACAACTAGACAGCATCCACAAGTTACAAATGAATTTAAAACTAATGCTACTTTCCTGCCAAGAATGTCTCCCACATATCCAAAAAATATAGCACCTACTGGAGTAAAAAAATATGCAGAAAAGAAAGAGAATGCAGGTATAAAATCCTTGAACTTGGAATTAACTGTAGGAAAAAATAAACTGTCTATTATAGTGGATACATGTATATGTAAAGTTTTATCAAACTGGTCCAGTAAATTTCCTACCGATAGAAGAAGAAGTGCGTATAATTGCTCTTTTGTTAATTTTATCTGAGCTTTTTCTCGTAGCATAAATACATTTAAAGTTGCTTTATATACTTATTGAGTAACTTTAAGGTGTCAAAAAGCAAGATTTATTTTCCCCTTTTTTCAAGTATTTGCTTTTTGTGTTTTTCTTCTTTTTGTTCAAAGTATCGCAAGGCCCAGGTAAAGCAAATGCTAAAAGGTGCAAAGATAAGCAAAACGCTAAAACCTTGGCTTAAATGTTTTGTCAAAAAAGCTAATCCAAAAGAAGTTAAAACATAAGTTGTGAGTGTTGCCATGGAATTGATAAAACTGACATATCTGAATCTTGTTAATGCCGGAAAATACTTAAAAAATATAGGGGCGGCGGGGGTGTAGTCAAATCTTACTGTCAAGAAAAGATATTGAAAAAAAAGTATTGTTTTTGGAGAAGGAAAGGCGTCAATTAAAAAAGGAAAAAATGCCAGGCAGGCGGATCCTGTTAAAAGTCTAACTTTTATTATTTTGAGCGGAGCTGTTTTATAACTGAAGTAAGCTATTAGTATTGGCATTAAAAAATTAAATACAGAAGGTAAGAAGTTGTTACTTACTATCTGAGAGGAAGTAAAGCCAAAATTCTGTCTTAGTATTGCCGAAGAGTGTAGGAATATTAAATAAAACCAGAAAGGTCTTGCGCAACACAGCATAAAATATGCTAACGAGGTCGCAATAGGCACATCAGGGATAATTGATTTTAAAGCGATGTTGTGGACTTTTAGCGACTTTTCAAACAATTTTTGTTTATCTATAAACTCTTGAGCTTCTTTGAGACTTGTTCTTGCAATAACTCCTACTATTCCTATGAGTGCACCCGTAAGAAATGCTGATCTCCAGCCGTGCTTTGCCAATTGTTTTGGCATCAGTTCGCTTGAAAAAAAAGCAGCAATTCCTATTGCAACCGTGCTTCCAAGCCTATTAAAGGCAGGTACTAAAGCTACGATTGGATACTGTTTTGGTGGCTTTATGCTCTCAGCGAGATATATCTCAACTCCACTAATTTCAGCAAAAGATGCCATACCCTGGATTGTTCTTAAAGTAATCAAGATGATAGATGCTGAGGTACCTATTTGTTTATAGGTAGGTAGAACAGAAATTATTAGGCAGCAAATTGCTGTTATCGAGGTATTTAAAATTGTGACACTTTTTCTACCAAAGGAATCCCCTATCTTTCCCAAAAATATTGAGCCAATGGGTGTTAACAGATAGCTAGAGCAGAATGAACATGCAAAAAGAAGGTTTGTGACTAAGGGATTTGTTTCTGGAAAAAATAACGCATTCAAGATTATAGTCATATGTATGTGGAGCATTCTGTCAAAATGCTCTAAAAACGCTCCTATAGACAAAAGAGCTACTGCATCTATTTGTTCCTTGGTTAATTTATTTTGAGCTTTTTCTTGCTGCACAATTCAACTTTAAGTTGAGGACATAAATATAGGAATATCTTGGCGAGTCTTAAAAATCAAGGATTTTTTACTTGATATATGTGTCAGGAATTTGGGGAACATTCACTGGTGCGGGGTAAGATAGATTCTTTTTTTGCTGATTTTTCTTCTTTCTTTTCAAAATGTCTTAGTGACCATGCAAAGCATGCTCCAATTGGCAGTAATATTAGTAAGATTCCGTTATTGCCAAATTGCCGTGTAAATATTACTAGACTAAAAGATGTGATTACGTAGGTTAGAGTTTCTGCAAGAGTTCTTAAAACGCTTGCGTATCTAAACCTCTTTAACATAGGAAAGTACTTTAAAAATATTGGAACTCCAGGTATGTATTCAAACCTAAAAATTGCTAAAAGACACTGAATCAATAATACCGTATTTGGGCTATGCCAGATTTTTACTACTATAGGAAATAGAACTACTAACAAAAGAAACACAGTAGCTCTAATTTTAACAATTTTTAAAGGAGGTGTTGTATAGCTTAAGAGAGCTGTTAGTAATGAACTAAGTGTATTTAATGTTGTTGGCAAGAGATTATTGCTTATAACCTGAGCTGTAGACATGTGAAAAGTGTTTTTCAAAATCCCTGAACAATGCACAAATATAAAATAGAAACAAAGAGGTCTCGAGCAATATATGAAAAAATATGCTATAGAAGTAGACAAAGAGACCGAGATATGGGGAATCTCTTTATACTGTTTCTTTAATAACCTTTGTCCATCTGCAAATTCAGAAGCCTCTTTAAGACTGCTTCTTGCTATGCCTCCTACAGCTCCAATAAGAGCTCCGATAAGAAATGCGATACGCCAACCGTCTTTTATAAGAGCTTCGGGGAGTATTCTTGTATTTATAAATAAACTGGCAATAGATAGGGCTAAGATACTTCCGAACCTTTGAAACATAGGTATTAAAGCAACTATTGTGTATTGTACTGGAGGTTTTACACTTTCAGTTAGATATATCTCTACTCCCGTAATTTCTGAGATTCCAGACATGCCTTGTATCATTCTACAAAAAGTCAAAACAACGGTTGCGGTGATTCCTATTTGCTTATAGGTGGGCAAAAAGGCAACTGTTAGACAGCATATAGCCATAAGCAAAGAGCTAATTACTATTGTGGATTTTCTTCCAAATGCGTCTCCAATATATCCAAAAAACAGAGCTCCGAGTGGAGTTAAAAAATAGCTTGAGCAAAATGCGAAAGCTGGAATAAAAGCTTTTACTAACGGATCTGTTTGAGGAAAGAATAGTTCGTTTAGGACAACTCCTATGTGTATGTAAAGCATTCTGTCAAAATGCTCAAGTAAAGACCCAACAGATAACAGCGTTACTGTACTTAATTGTTCTTTGGTTAACTTATTTTGGTTTTTTTTCTGTGACACAATTTAACTTTAAGTTGTATATATAAATATAGCAATAACTTACCTAGTTTCAAAAATCAAGGATTTTTAGTCTGCAGTTAATAAAACTCGGGTATTGCCAAACTGCCTTGTGAGGCTGAAAGAGATGGCTAGGTAAGTGTCTTATAGACTAAAATTACTTACTTCTTGGCCTTAGGTTATTAAAGTGCAAGAATTTTTTTGCTTTTAGACTTTTTAAAAATGCCCTGCAAAAGTGCTTTTTTGTCTCTCAATAGTTTGCTTTTTTTCTTCTTCTTCTTCTTGTTCAAAATAGTATATTCCCCAAGCAAAGCATACGCCAAAAGGAATAAAGACTAGTAAGATACCAGAATAACCTAGCTTTTTTGTTAGAAATACTAATCCAAATGCAGTGAGAATGTACGTTAAAGATGCAGCAATCGATAATATGAAGCTTGTGTATCTGAATCTTTTAAGTACCGGAAAATGTCTCATAAAGATCGGAGCTGCTGGAATATGATCAAACCTTAGCATGACAAAAATGCAGGTAAAAACAAAGATTGTTGTCGGGCTGTGCCACTTATTTAGGGCCAGTGGAAAAAGAGCAAGGAATAAAAAGAAGGAAACCAGCTTAAATTTTACAATTTTTAAAGGTTGAATTCTGTAGCTTAAAAATGCTACGGTCAAGCCTGTGGATATGTTGAGGGCAAGAGGCCAAACATTATTTAATATTATTTGGTTAGGAGTGAATCCGAACGTGCTTCTTAATATTTCTGTGCAATGAAAGAATATGAAATAGAAACACATTGGTCTGCCACAACAGATAAAAAAGTAAGCGAGAGATGTGGAAAAAGGTATGTGGGGATTGATTGAGATGTTTTCTTTACTCCACTCTATATTTGCTTTTTTAAATTGTTCTTTTAACAGTTTTTGTCTATCTGTGAAGTCAGAAGCTTCTCTCAGGCTTCTTCGTGCAACTGCTCCAACGATTCCTATAAGAGCCCCCACCATGAAAGCAAACCTCCACCCATCTTGCACGAAAGTTTTTGGTAAAATATTTTTACTGGTGAAAATGATTGCGATCACAAGAGCTATAAGATTACCAATTTTGCTAAATACAGGTATTAAAGCTATGACTGGATATTGTATTGGCTTTCTGATAGTTTCAGTTAAGTATATTTCGACTCCATGAATCTCTGAAATACCAGACATATTCTGTAGCATTCTGCAAAGTGTCAAAACTATTGGGGCAGCAATGCCTATTTGTTGATATGTTGGCAAAAAGGCGATCGTCATGGAACAAGCTGCCATCAAAAAATTAGTGATTACTATTACTGCTTTTCTGCCAAATACATCTCCAAGATATCCAGAAAACAATGCCCCAAAAGGAGTTAAAACGTAACCTGAACAAAAAGAAAAGGCCGGAATTAGTGATCTAATGTATGGGCTTGTTTCTGGGAAAAATAGGTCATTCAAAATTATCGCGGTGTGAGCGTAGAGTATTCTGTCAAAATATTCTAAAAAGGTCCCTATAGATAAGAGAGATACAGTCTGTATTTGTTCTTTTGTCAGTCTGGTCTGAGTTTTTTCTAATATCATGGCTAAATATCTAGATTAATTTGTAGTGTTGAATCATATCCCTATTTTACTATGCACCTAAGTTTTTTTATATATGCCTGGGGATGATGCGATTTTGTTTTCCAATAGCTTGTCTTCCTTCTTCTTTTTCTTTTTGTTCAAAAAAGTATATTCCCCAGGCAAAACATACACCAAAGGGAATAAAGACTAATAAGATACCAACGTAACCTAGCTTTTTTGTAGCATATGCCAATAGCAATGAGGCAGACGTATAAGTGAATGTTGCCGCAACAGAACGTATAAAGCTAGTGTACCTAAATCTTTTGAGTATTGGAAAATTGTTTACAAATATTGGAGCTGCTGGAATATAGTCAAACCTAACAAAGACAAAAATACACTGAAATAGAAATATTATTTTTGAATTATTGCAATTGCCTAGCGCGCTAGAAAAGGCAATTATGCATAACGTAAATAAGTATAATTTGCATTTTATTATATTTAACAGACCTAATCTTTCGCTAAGCAGACCAAGAAAAGCAACTAGTAGTATTGCTGGAATATTAATTAGGGCTGGCCATAGGTTGTTGTTTACTACCTGAGTTGGAGTAAAGTCAAATTTTAACTTTAATATTTCTCCGCAGTAAAAATATATGAAATAAAAGCAAAAAGGCATTGCGCAATTTATGCAAAAATAAGCTAAAGATATCTGCCAAGGTACCGCAGGATTGATTGAGGAGTTGGGTTGATTCCACTTTAGATAAGCTTCTTTAAACTGTTCTTTTAGTAGTTTTTGTCTATCTGTGAATTCAGAAGCATCTTTAAGACTTTTTCTTGCAACAAGTCCTACTACTGCGATGATCGATCCTACAAAAAAAGCTAATCTCCAAGAATCCTTGAAAAATGGCATTTTGTGTGCAAAAAAACAGGTAATGCCTAAAGCTACTCCACTGCCTATGATAGAGCATGCAGGTATTAGTGCGACGATGCAATATTGTAGAGGAGGTTTTATGCTTTCAATTAGGTATATTTCAACTCCATTAACTTCAGATATTCCAGAAACACCTTGAATCATTCTACACAAGGTTAGTATTATTGGGGCAGCTATTCCTATTTGCGAGTATGTTGGCAAAAATGAAACAATTAGAGAGCATCCTGCCATCAGCATGGAGCTCAGTATTATCACTGCTTTTCTCCCAATAACATCTCCTATATATCCAAAAAATAGAGCTCCAAAGGGCGTTAAAAAATAATTAGAGCAAAAAGAAAAAGCTAAAATTAATTCCTTAAGAAATGGATCCGTAGTTGGAAAAAAGAATTCATTAATCACGCTTGCCATGTGTACATGAAGCATTCTGTCAAAATGTTCTAAAAAAGCTCCAATTAACAGTATTGATACAGTTTGTATTTGTTCTTTTGTGAGTTTTACTTGAGTCTGTTTTATTTCCATAGATACAATCTATAATTACCAATATACTATTATTAAGTAACTTTTAGTTGTCAGAATGCAAGTGTTTTTTATCCCTGAAGATTTTTTGAGAAAACTTGAAAAATGCTTGATGAGTCAGTGTAGACCTACCGAGTTTGACTACTAAGAGAGTTATGAAAGCTACCCAAAAATGTTTAGCTTTCATTAAACTCCGCATCAAAAGTTTGTTATTCCAACGTAAGCACTACTTGAAGTTGCAAGTAGTGATATAGAATTAAGACTTATGAACAGCTTACAAAAATTTGGTTTACTTTGAGCTCATTTATCCTTGAAGAGAGTTTGAAGGATTTAGTTGCTCCTTTTTCTCAAAGAATCTCAGGGCAAGAAAGAAAAGAATTGTGATAGGTATAAACGCTATCCAAATTCCTTGATAACCGAATTTATCTGTTGTAAATGCTATGAGAGGAGGTCCCACAAAATAACCTCCAGATTTTGAGAGCGCACTTATCGTTCCTGCGTATCTAAATCTTTTAACTGTAGGGAAATGTTTAAAGAGGACGGCAGTTGCGGGTGAAGGTGAAGGATAAAATATTGTTATTAAGCACTGAAATGCCAAAATCATTTTTGCGGAAGGAAGGTATTGCATTACGAATGGAAAGATTGCAACTAAACAGAAAAATCCTATTGCTTTAACTCTTGCTATACTTAATGCAGGAATCTTATAGGACAAGCACGAACAGAGTAAAGTTGTTCCAAAACTCATTAATCCTACCCAAAAATTATTTTGAATTACCATCAAGCTACTGAATCCAAAATTCTCTTTTAATACGGTGCTTCCAAGATATACGTAAATTAGATAAAACGCAGGTGCATGACCCAAGCCGACGAAGAAATATGCCATGCAATCTCTGATAGGTACCTTAATGTGGTCATGGCTAAAGTTCACTCCAACTTTTTTGTAGTGCTCTTTAAAAACTCTTTGTCTATCTGCAAATTCTGCGGCTTCTTTTAAACTGTTTCTTGCAACAGCTCCCACAATTCCAATTGCAGCTCCAATTACAAATGCAAATCTCCATGCGTCATTTGCCCATGCAGGCGGAAATAACTTAGTATTAATAAAGATTGCTGCAGTACCTATAGCTATAGCGCTGCCTATGTTTGTAAACACGTACACAGAAGAAACTAAAGGATCCCGATAAGGAGGTTTTATACTTTCGGCTATGTATATCTGAGCTCCAACAACTTCGGCGCTAGCAGAAATACCCTGCACCATGCGACACAGTGTCAGCACAATTGGCGCTACAATTCCGATTTGTTGATAGGTAGGCAATGCTGCTAGAGTAAGGCAGCATATGGCCATAACTGTAGCACTAAATATTACTGCGGCCTTTCTTCCGACCAAATCCCCTATTCTACCAAAAAGAATA
This sequence comes from uncultured Rickettsiales bacterium, assembly GCA_903952265.1. Classification (GTDB taxonomy): domain Bacteria; phylum Pseudomonadota; class Alphaproteobacteria; order Rickettsiales; family Rickettsiaceae; genus CAJBEU01. The sequence continues at coordinate 236,260 of CAJBEU010000001.1, forward strand.
GCCCCAAGTGGCCGCAATGCATGGGTAGACCAAAAGGAAAATGCAGCAATTTGAGCCTTACTAAAATAGCCAGACTGAGGAAAGAATATGTCGTTTAATACCACAGCCATGTGTACGTAAAGCATTAAGTCGAAATATTCCAGTACCGAACCAATCGAAAGCAACGCGATTGATTGTTTTTGTTCTTTTGACAAGGTCTCTTTAATTGCTGTCATAATGAAAAACTCTCTAGTTAAAAATAGGCTTTATGTTTTGGCATCCAATTTGATCTCTTTATTTTTTTAAGACATATGAAATCTTGTATTATTTTAAGCTTGTTTCTTCTTGCAGAGAGTTTGAAAGACTGAGTTGTTCCTTTTTTTCAAAAAATCTAAGACCAATAAAGTAAAGCATTGTAACAGGTACAAACACTGCCCAAATTCCTTGATAGCTCAATTTATCGGTTGCAAAGGCTATAAGAGAAGGACCTACGAAATAACCTCCAGATTTGGCCAAAGCGCTTATTGTGCCAGCATATCTGAATCTTTTAACCGTGGGAAAGTGTTTAAAGAAAATTGCAGTTGCAGGAGTGGTTCCAAAACAAAAAGCTGTTAGCAAGCATTGAAACGTCAGCACCATTTTAGGAGAACAATATTGGGTCAATATCAGAGGTGCTGAAAAAATGATGCAAGCGCAAGCTATAGCTCTAGTTTTTACAATTCTTAAGGGGTTTATTTTATAAGACAAGCAAGACCACAATACCGTGGTTACAAAACTCGTCACTCCAAGCCAAAAATTATTTTGCATTACCATAAGGTTGCTAAATTTAAAAGCTTCTTTTAGGATGCTGCCAAAGTATATATAGGTCAGATAAAATAAAGTTGGATGAGCTGCGTAGAGGAAGAAATATGCAGCAGAAGTACTTAAAGGGACCTTAATTTGGTCATGTCTGAAATCTACTCCTACTCTCTTATACTGTTCTTTAAAATATCTTTGCCTATCTGCAAATTCCGAGGCTTCTTTTAAACTGTTTCTTGCAACAGCTCCCACAATTCCAATTGCAGCTCCAATTACAAATGCAAATCTCCACGCATCATTTGCCCACGCAGCTGGAAATAATTTGGGGTTGCTGAATATGCTTCCAACGCCTATAGCCATTGTGGTTCCCACAGTTGTGAACAAAGCTATTAAGGAAACTAAAGGATATTGCATAGGAGGTTTTACACTTTCAGCTAGATATATCTGGGCTCCGGTGATTTCTGCACTAGCAGAAACGCCTTGCACCATGCGACACAGTGTCAGCACAATTGGCGCTATAATTCCTATTTGCTGATAAGTAGGCAATGCTGCTAGAGTAAGGCAGCATACAGACATAACAGTGGCGCTTAATATTACCGCAGCCTTTCTTCCGACTAAATCCCCTATTCTGCCAAAGAACATAGCCCCAGCTGGACGTAACGCATGAGTAGACCAAAAGGAAAATGCTGCAATTTGAGCTTTGCTAAAATAGCCAGATTCTGGAAAGAATATGTCGTTTAATACCACAGCCATATGTACGTAAAGCATTAAGTCGAAATATTCTAGTACCGAGCCGATCGAAAGCAAAGCGACTGCCTGTTTTTGTTCTTTTGATAATTTTTGGTCAGTTGCTTCCATAATAAAAAACTCTCTAGTTAAAAGTAGGTCTTATGTTTTGGTTTAGCATAAATTTTGACTCCCCTGTTGCTGAAAGCATTTTTTTGAAATTTGTTTTGTTATAAAGGCATGAAATTTATTCTACATGTGTGCGCGAATAGAAGCTTGTAGTTCTTTTTTCTCAAAGTATCTAAGGGAGATGAAAAAAATAGCCGAGATAGGTATAAATACAAACCAGACTCCTTTGCAATCAAACTTATCTGTTGAAACAGCTATAAGATAGGGGCCGGCAAAATATCCAGCAGACTTAGCAAGGGCATTTATAGTTCCAGTATATCTAAACCTTTTTACTGTTGGAAAGTGCTTAAAAAAGATTGCAGCAGCAGGAACCTTGCCTAGATGAAAAGAAGTGAGTAGACACTGAAATATAAAAACTGTTTGAACAGAAGGGCTGTATCCCATTGCCAGTGGAAAAGCCAAAATTAGGCAGGCAAACACTATTCCTCTCACACGTACGATTTGTAAGGGAGGAATTTTGTAGGACAAGCAGCTCCATAAAACAACAGCCACACAGTCTAGTATTACTACCCAAAAGTTGTTCTGCATTACTTGCATATTACTGAATCCAAAATTGTTTTTCAAAATTGTGGTGCCCATGTATATGTATATTAGATAAAACAAAGTCGCTCCAGCGACAGATAAAGTGAAATATGATAGCGAAGCACCTATTGGAACTTTAACGTTGTCATGGCTAAAATTTACTCCAACTTTTTTATATTGTTCTTTAAAAGCCCTTTGCCTATCTGCAAATTCCGAGGCTTCTTTTAAACTGTTTCTTGCAACAGCTCCCACAATTCCAATTGCAGCTCCAA